>JACZWF010000238.1 GCA_022572285.1 Nitrososphaerota archaeon
CATGATTCAGCTGCATTCCCTTCTCGCTTCGATAATTGCAATAAGCACAAGTATAGTCATCCCTAACCAGAATTCTCGGCCTGATTACTTTCCTCCACTCTGAACCCTTCATGAAAAGTTCATCAGCTTCGGTCCTCCAAGCCAGCTCATATGATAATCGAAGACTCCGCTCTCTCATCTGTCCATCCAACCTGCTCTGTTCTTCTAGCCACCACCCGTCGTCATAGCCCATCCTTCTCCGCTACCTGACGACTCGGGATTTCTCTCTCTCAGAAGTTCCACAAGGACCTTCCCTTCTCTGAATCCCCGAATGGCGTCTTCCCTTTTTACTCTATTGTGGGCATACGGTTGGTATCTATAAATGACCAACCTATGAACTATCATGTTTCTTAAGTCATAAAACTCCCGAAATCTCTCAGATTCTTTGGGAGATATGATCTCCCTCTTTTCTAACTCTCTTACTAACCTTTTGTGAGTATAAAACTCCGCCCAGTCAACTTGATGAGTCTCTAGGGGAGGCACTCCCTTGTTCATCTCGTTAATCTGGTACAAATTTAGCATTCGCCAGTCAATCAAAGCTTGAATTAAGGCAAATGCCTCTACATATCTTTCCTCCTTGAATGCCTCTTCGGCACCTTCAAGAACTTCACCATCCAATAGCAATGCACCATTTACGGCCTCCTTGACTTTCATCCTTCGATGGTCCTACACATCCTAGCAGAAAAATCGCTACTATTCTCAAACATGGAGACTAGCGAGCCAACAATAATTCCCATTCCACTACTCTACGAACCGTGTCATTCTTATTCACATAGGCTGTCTAATTCGTCTCCGTAACTATGCAACCGATTCAATTTTCTTCTTTCCAGTTCTCCTTCTAAATATTAGATAGACAGGAGTTAGTATCAAGATGAAAGGGATAGCTGCGAATGCGATTAACACAATTCCACGAAAAGCTCCGAAAAAGAACGATATTCCTGTAGTGAATGGTTCTATCCAATCTATCTCAGGTAATGGTGTTGTTCGGGGCTCTACTAGGTGGACAGAGATTGTTGACATGGCGGAGCTCCTCTCCAGGAAGTTGATCCTTCCGGTGAGTCTCTCAATTTCGCCTCTCACTCTCTCCAATTGTCTCTCGACATCCAAAACATCCCGTACATCATTAGCAAGATCTAGAATCTCCTGAAGTCTCTCCTCCTGACGATCGAGGTTTTCTAACCTTGCGTTCAGGTCAACATACTCTTCAGTAACATCATCGGTTCGAGTTTGTTTGTCCTGGAGATCTCCAAGATCCTCAATCAAAATAATAGCTTGAGAAAAGCTATTCCTTGGAACCCGTATCGTGATGCTCCCAAACTCACGTTCATTGATAATTGATGTAGATGACTCTGCGACTACTCCGTCAAGCCCATCAGCTATTTCTGCTATCTGGTCCGTCACCAGTCTTACTTCTTCGACCTCCAAAGAGATCGAAGCGGAGAAGATCTCCAGCCTTTCGTCTTGACCGTCGAATTGAAATGCTACAGGACTAGGAGGGATTATGGGCACTTGAGGTCCAGGAGCCTCTTCTATTCCGATTAGCTCCGGGCCAGGAACTCCATTTCCTATCTTGAAGCCTTCGAGTGAATCAGGTCTAGTCAGTTGCGGGTTGGTTATCGCCGGGAAGGATAGATTGATTATGAGGCCCACGCCGATTAGAATGGATACGACGACGATAATACTAGTCACCCGCCCTATCTTCATGCCTAGCTCAAGAGGGCATTCCACAATATTAAGGGATAATCAAATCATGAATATCAGGGGGGACAATAAGAAAAAAGTGGAGGAGGGCATTTCTACCCTCTGATTACGATTCTGCCATATTCAGAAGGACATCAGTAGGCATGAAGCCGAATTCAATATATCATTCCAGTTACTAGATTGAGAGAATCGGTCTATAGTTCCCATGAGAACCTAATGTTTACTAGTAAATTGGTGCGGGAATCCCACCCTCCGCACATGCCTAGTCTGTGTTTAAGTCGACTATAGAAAAATGAAGGCCATTCGAGCGTTATGGCCGGTGCTGTGTTGACCTCTTTCGGCGTGTAATCTCCTCTCTAAGATCTTGCATATCCTGGGCTTCGCCTTCCC
>JACZWF010000239.1 GCA_022572285.1 Nitrososphaerota archaeon
CTCTAACCTCGTGTCCCCTCTTCGATAATCTTTCCATCAGATGGTGTTGTTGGTGTGGTCCCTTTCGGGCCCAATCTGATTCCTGAACGAGAAGAATCTTGAACCTAAGTCAACCTTCCGTCAGAATTTGGCGCTTTCCTCAATCAGCTGCCGGTGTTCAACGAACCAGCTCAGTGTTTTCTTGTACCCCGTTGAAATATCAGTTTTCGGTGAATAGCCAATAATTCTGCGTGCTTTTTCAATTGAAGCCTTTCTTCTGCTAATCTTGTCCCAATCCCTCCTATCTACATACTTCAGTCCTGCATCGTTTCCTGTAGCTTCGTTGATCATCTTCGCCAGATCGATGACCGCTGTCTCGGTTTCTGATGCAAAGTTCATCGCTTCGCCTACAGCCTCTGGCGTAATTGCAGCTTTGAGTAGCCCTTCCACAACATCTCCCACAAAGGTAAAGTCACGAGTCTCCTCACCATTCCCCGTAATCGGCAAAGGTTCCTTGTGCAAGGCCCAGTATGTGAAGTTGGGGATAACATTTCTATACCTACCTGGAATTTCACCGGGTCCGTAAACATTGAAGAATCGACTTATCACCACGGGCAACCCATAGTGGTTGTGGAAGAAATTGCAGTATAGCTCTCCCAATAGCTTATGGATTTGATATGGGCTGTCAAGATGTAGAGAAATGAAATCTTCTCGTAAAGGAAGAGGAGCCTGGCTCCCATAAACTGAACAACCTGAGGATGCAAATACGAACTTTTCTACCTTGATCAGTTGACAATACTCTAGCATTTTCAGAGTTCCAAGACCGTTCACCATCAGGTCAGTTTCTGGATGTTCGACGGAGTTCTGATTTGCAAAATGTGCGGCCAAATGGAATACAATGTCTGGTCTCTCTCTAAAAGCCCTCGTCAGAAGTTCATCATTCAGAATACTCCCGTGAATGAAAATGACCCTAGGATCGTTTGGCAAATTCCATCTTGAGGCTGATGATAAATCATCGATGACGAAGATTCTTTGCACATTCACCTGAAGTAGACCTCGAATGAGGTTAGTGCCTATACAACCTGCTCCGCCAGTGACAAGTATGATTTTATCTTGATACGAATCATATTCTCCCATCCTAACTCACCGCGCGCGCGCGCATCCATTCTACCGTTTTCATGATTCCTGTCTCTAGAGTAGTCTTTGGATTGTGTTGTAGGTCTTTCCGGGCCTTCGAACTATCAGGAGTTTTGATTCGAGTAGTGAAAGGCTCCGAATCCATGTACGTTACTTTATCGTCTTCCTTACCAATCTTTTTTAAGATCATGTCGGAGACATCTTTTATCTCATATTGCTTCTCACTCCCCAGGTTGTATACCTCACCCGGTTTGAAGTTTTGAATGATGTTTCCCAAACTCTCACAAATGTCAAGTACATACTCAAAGGTTCGCTTATGTCCACGGTAAACGGTGTATGGTAGATCATGCATGGCCTTGTAGATAAACGATGGGATAACACCCCGGTAGGGGGTATAATGCTCCCCGGGTCCGTATACATTAAACAATCGTACCCTGACGGTCTCTGTCCCAGTCATTGTTGCCGAATTCATGATTTGCATCTCATTCACCCACTTTGTCATGGCATAGTCGTTCATTTGCCTTAATGGGACTTTCTCCATAATATCTTCTGTAGTAATTCCATCATAATCTGCATAGACTTCGGCACTCCCAAAAAATATCAATCTAAACTTGTTCTTCTCTTGGAGCCGTAACACGTTCTTGGTCCCAACGACATTCGAATTCCAAAGGTCTTCGTAGTAATCTTCACCATTCCACCTTCCATACTCGGCGGCAGCATGATAGACATAATCAAACTCGTGATCTTTTAACACTCTCTCTAGCTGTCTGTAGTTACCCACATCACACCGAATCGACCGAGGATTCGTTGAACTCCTATTATCAACGACCCAAACGTCGAAACCTCGACTACCTAGCTCACGAGCAAGATTTGACCCTATGAAACCCAGACCTCCTGTAACTAAGACAAGTTTACTACTCAATTTCTTGCCTCAGGATTTCCACGATTTTCCTCCCAGCTGTTCCATCCCCAAAAGGATTTGACCATCCATTGTCTTTCTGAAGCATTATTC
>JACZWF010000059.1 GCA_022572285.1 Nitrososphaerota archaeon
TCGCGCCGATAGACGGCGGCCGCGATGATTTTCTCGGCGCGTTCGCGGTGACGGCCGGTCACGGCTGTCTCGAACTGGCCGAAGAATTTGAAAAACAGCATGACGACTATCACTCCATTATGACCAAGGCGATCGCCGATCGACTGGCCGAGGCGTTCGCCGAGATGCTGCACCGGCAGGCGCGGATCGACTGGGGATACGGCCGCGACGAAGAATTGAGCAACGACGATCTGACCGCCGAGAAGTACCGCGGCATCCGGCCGGCATTCGGTTATCCCGCCTGTCCCGATCACACGGAGAAGCGGGCGCTGTTCGATTTGCTGCACGCGGAAGACAACACGGGCATCACGCTGACGGAAAACTACGCCATGTGGCCGGCGGCATCCGTCAGCGGCCTCTACTTCGCGCACCCGGAAGCCCGTTATTTCGCAGTCGATCGGATCACCAAAGATCAGCTCGACGACTACGATCGTCTCTCTCGGTATTCCTCCGATAAAAGCTCCACTGTTATCAAAGTAGATCAATAGAGCACTGAACAGAAGAAGCATGGTGCTGACTGTGACCTTCTGAGAAGGCTTCATCTTTCGAAGAACGGGACTCCTTTCTTCGCCCTTGATCGAGATCATATCTCGACTCTCGGATTGTACCGGGTGGCCCGGGTCGTAAATTTCTGTGTTGATTCTCAAAACTCAAATCCAACCATAAAGACTCATGATATACGGCGTTAGGATCGCTTCGACAAGCCCAGCAATTAAAAATATCGGAGCCAGTCCTATCACCACGTAGAGGGATTGCCTGATGTCCTTTCTGAGCTGATTGGACATTCTTCTAGTGGGTATGGTCTTCAAAACGCCAATCCCTAAGCGGAGTCCTACCGAACCGGCAAGAACGAAAGCGGGAAGTTCTAAAACACCATGCGGAACTATTGCCGCGAGAAACATCGTGTAGTTTGGGGTGAGTTGTGAAACGACTCCAAGAATGAACCCGTTGAAGACTAGTCCAATCACAGTAGGCAGGAGGCCTAGTCCCGCGAATGCGGTCGCTAATGAGACTTGCCAGTTGTTAAAGGAGATATCAATGCCGAGGAAGGGGGGGACGATACTCTGGAATTCAGGGTTTATCCGGCCAACTTCGTATCCAGAAGATAGAATCACATCTAGAAGCCCGTTTGTGGCAACATCCACACCCCAAAGAAACCCGGCGAAGATCAAGACCGCTGAGATTAAGTGGAAGGGGATATTCGATATCCCGAGAGCAAAATTTCTTACCTCTCGCAGGCCTAGTTTTACTTTATCCAAGACAGATCTTATTACGATTCCCCATTGAATAATTCTCCACTCTTTTCCATCGTCGATCAAGTTATCAGCCTCTAGAACAGCTCCTCGATAGATTCCGACCTTAGTCAGGTGGAGTATGGGAATGATGAGGAAATTTACAAGAACTAAGAGAAGTGTCGAGATCGTCAAGCCAATAAGGTCAGTAGAGGTGATTATGATTCCGATTGCTATAACGGTCCCGATTCTGACTACCAGATATGTAATGCTTTGACCTGGGATTCTCGATACCATTTGAAAGCTCCTCGAGATTGCACCCAGTCCTGATGTCCTGTCCAGTATTACCGAAGGATAAGCATAGATGGTAAATACAGCAAAGAAAAGTCCTGCAACAATTCCTATGATTAGTAGACCGAGGAGGGGAAAAATCTGAGAGGGGAGGGTTGGGCTAGGACCGTTTACCAGTAGAAGGATGGCAATCGCTCCTCCGATTACTATCGCAGGTCCATATACCAAGGAATTTACCAAAAGGAAAGTCCAGGAGATGGATCGCCATCTTCCTTGAAATTGATCAAGAACATCGTCCACCTGTAGCTTCTCTTTTTCCATCAACAGATTGTATGATCCGTATTCTACTGAGATTACAAATCCCGAGCCTGCGATTGACACGAATGTAAACGCTACAAGAGCCACTAAGATAGTCGGAATAAGAAGAGAGAGCAGTTCGGGTGAGGAAACCAAGGCGAGGAATTCATTAGGATCGAGAAGAAGTAACAGGTTGTCTGGTAGGAGCCCCTTTGATGTGAGTTGTGAAATAAGGATCAATATCGGTAAAATAATTGCAGCTTGCTTTGCTACCTGCAACGCGGAATTTAGCATCGCAGGCATCATTACAGATGGGTTACTCTGCCAAGCTCCAACAGACGACTCGAAGAGAGTGTCGAAGCTTCTCAAGCGTATTTTCTCCATAGATTACCTTCGGCTCTTAATGAATCCTCCATACATTCCACCGCAGAACGTATATTCAATGATGAATCTGAGATCTTATTGATCCGCATCGGTAGTTTCGCCATAACAATCAAGGCGGCTCTCCTCCTTGGACTGTTACTATGGTTCCTTGGAGGATCTATGGGCTTTGCATATGGCCATATCAGATACGTTTTGAATGAAGAAGAAATCGCGAGCGTCGAGGACATTGGTCCGCTCATGGTAACTCAAGCCGACAACCTTGCGGTGTTGATGTTGTCTGGACTTTTGCTATTAGTCATAGTCCAGTTCGGAGGTGTATTCCTAACGGGGAAAAGTATTACCAACAAAGTTGAACGGTTCTTGTCCTCGATAGAGGGATATGTCCCCTTAATCCTGAGAGTCATGGTGGGGGGATTTCTCGTGCTTTCTGGTGCCGCCGGACAACTCTTCTCACCTGAACCCGGGTTAGAGTTAGCTAATCTGCAGACCCCTATCTCCATAATCCAGGTTGTCGCAGGAGGTCTACTATTACTAGGGTTCTTAACCAAAGTAGGTGCCGGCCTTCTAGGATTATTGGTAGCAATATCGTTTTTCCAACTGGGTGTGCATGGTTTGGATCAGTTTGTTCTTCTTGGTGTAGCTGTTCTACTCTTTTTCGAGGGAGGCTTGCGCCAGAGTATGGATGCCTTTACCCTGGCTAAGGTAAGAACTTTGGGGAAGGTTGGGACGTGGCTGGGTAAGCTCAAGATTTACAGTATGCCAATGTTAAGGACAAGTCTAGGCATTAATCTAATCTGGCTAGGACTTACTGAGAAACTCCTCGCACCACAACTTACTGAGGCTGCAATCCTGAAATATGACGTTCCATTTTTTCCAGAAATACGCCTCTTTGTCTTTCTCTTCGGTTTCTTCGAAATTCTCCTCGGACTTCACTACCTTCTCGGTATATTCAATCGTCTTATCTCAGTTATCTTTCTCGGACTGCTGATGACGGCGTTCTTGCTTTTTGGAGAGGGGATAAACCACCTCCACCTATTTGGAATAGCGATTGCTTTCTTAATACGAGGTGCAGGCCCCTTCCGAATGGACATCTCAGTGCTAACGAGGACAGATAAATAACGGGCATTTTTCCTAATTCTATCTATTCTACTGGGCTATCTTCTTGCCGGGTATGGCCAGCTGGCCTCGGAATTTCATGTGATCTTTGAAAATTTCCCTCATCACAGAGAAAACGCCTGAGGGAGGAATTAATCCTCTTTCGCTAATCAACACGTCGATATATTCAGGCGGAGTTACATCGAATTGTGGATTCCTAATCTTTAAAGTGGGATAGTCTCCTAAGAGATCTTTTCTCATTACTTCGGCGGGATCACGCTCTTCAAGCTCGATAAGGTCTCCATAGATAGAATTGTGATCGAGTTTGTAGGTCTCGGCGGCCACCATCACTTTGACTCTAGCTTCATTTGCTAAGGTAGCTATCTGCGACGTCCCTATCTTGCTTACCACCGCTCCATTTACAGCAATCGCGTCTGCACCCACGATGACCTTGTCAACATCATCTATGACCATCCTTACACACGAATCGATTATCATGGTCGTATCAATTCCATACTCACAGAGTTTTTGTGAGGTCTGGTAACCCTGACTTTGAGGCCGGGTTTCTGTGTTTATGACGCTGATCTTTTTCCCCTGGTCATGAGCATGCTTTAGCACGCTAAGGGCAGCTCTGCTGTCACTATGGGTGAGAATAACATCTCCGTCACGTAACCGTTTTGCACCGAACTCTCCTAATTTGTCTATCGCACCCTTAATTTCCTCAATACATCTATTCGCAACATCGACCGCGGCAGATCTAATATCCTCAACGGACTGACCTTCGTCCGACAAAGTGATAACTGGGATTAAAATCGAGTCAACTGTGTTCGGGAGCGAAACCGCTGTCGGCCTAGCACCTTTTAGTTGATACGACATCTTCAGGATTCGATCTTTGAAATCGTCTGGAGAAGATGACTGGAGCTGTTGAATGTAATCTCTCAGAGTCTCTGCAGCATATCGAGCGATTGCACTAGCCCCTCTAACTTCTCGTGAACTAATCTTTTCGACAGCTCGTTCAACCGCCCCGGCTTCAACCATTGGGAAGTTTACTGGACGCGTGGTTGTACTTAAACTCCGTTTTCCCAGCTGGGCAGATTGTTCCTGACTAGGGGATAGACGAAAGTTTCGAAATCAGCTCGTCCTCGTACTGCACATGGTGCCTGAAGTGATCGTTCGGATCGGCTATGAGGGTGTAAAGCCAATATATACCAAAGAGTCCGAAGGTTACAATACTTAGGATTATGTACAGAATGAAACTACGGTTTGGCGTTGGATCAATTCGACGCACTGATAACTCTAGACCTGCACTCTGAAGGATCCGATTAGAGTCTTCGAGGAATCCATCCTCGTTTCTCTCATGAATTCGAAAGTCCTTCCCGAGGAAGTAGAGGATGTAAAGGATTGCAAAAACGTTCACGACTGGAATGAATGCAAGAATGGTCCAAAGGATCGCGCTCTTCTCATCGTCGGTGGTTTTCATTTCTCTGGTAGTTCTCTCGAGATTGGATAATCCTACCTCAGCATCCAGACCTTTCTTGGAGGTTAGACTTCTGAGATACGAGATTAAATCCTCCGAGAATCTTGACTGTCTCCGAAAGTGCTTGTTTCTCCTACTGAGTAATAGGTAGAGGAGATAGGCATAGAGGAGGGAAGAAATGAGTCCACCAGCTAGGCCGAAGCTGGTTATCAGTGCAAGCGCACCTGGGAGACCTGAAACTGAAGGTGGGGGTATATTGAAGTCAAAGTCAGGATCTAGTGGATCAAAACCTTCAAGATCTTCTATCGGGATGGAGGATACTGCGGTGAAAGCAAGTGCCAGAGCTGCTGTAGCTACCACAACACCGATCGCTACAGCTATGAATGGAAGTAACACCCATGCAGGTGAAAGAATCTTGTCGGTATTTGCACGATCGCGGACGTCCTGCCGTAGGTTTTCTAACCCTGAATCTTCGCCCAACTTTCATTTATTTCGGTCTTTAGACATCCTATTAAGAATAGCTGAGTCGAATATTGATCTAGGAATCGAGACTCCTCCGATTGTTTCAGCCTCTCCCAACCCGACCTCTGACTTTCTGCTGCCTGAGATGGGTCTGGTTACTTGTGGATTAATTGACTGTAAAAAGATTCATGAAAGTTTTTATCTACATTTTTCTTCTCTCTCTGGATGAATGCGCGGAGAGTCATCGGACGCGCAATGCGAACATTTTTCATTCCTTACGGGGTTCTGGTGCTATTCATAGTCTCAAGTAGAATTAGTAGGATAATTAGAGGTATGGATAGCGCGCGCTACTAGTCTTTGCGTTGATATTCTTCGGGGCAACTATAATCCCAGTATATGGCGCTCTTAACCTCACACCACTTACGGAAGATAGACCGCTTGAAGTAGACCACCGTGTCCGAGTTCTAGTGGGCCAAAACGAAGGTCGGGTAGGAGAAATCTCCAAGATCTTAGACTACAATTCAGGAATGTTGTATCGAGTCGACGGACTTCCAGAGATTTACTCAGAATCGAATGAATATCACCTCAATCAACTGGAGCGAGTAGAGCTTCACACCGAATTCCAGGGTATCCGTGACTTGATTGGATTCTTGGAGCAACTCCTAGCACCAGAGGGGGGAAGGAGTTGAAGATTCGTTCAGCATTAATCATCACAATCGCCGCAATCCTTTTCCTAATTCCCGCAATCGCACTTGGACAGGGCACTTCTAAGGACGATTCGGATCAAGAACTAGAATTCCAGATTGGCGATAAGGTCTTTGTCTTGGAAGGAGTCCAAAAGCATCGGATAGGAACTGTCACAGGGTTCACTGGTACATTCTATCACGTTGAAGGATTGCCCCATGAATATATGGGTTCGGAGTATTATTCAGCATCTGAGTTAGCGCGCGCTAAACCGCCGGTCGATTTGATCCCTTCGCTTGTTGTCTAGCTTGACAGGAGCATTTTCTAACCATGGAACATATTCTACTTTCCATATCCGATGGTTTGTGTCATGTTCAGCCATTGCATGATTTGAAGTATTAACGAACACAACAGGATGTTGATGGCTGGCGAAATAATACTTAATCGAACGCTCTGGAGGTGGATCCCCCTTATCTCCGTGAATCGAATCGGCATTCATCGCATACTTATCGCTGTAAATACCTTTGAAGGTTAATCTATTTTTGGATGGAGATTCCTTAACCAGAATCTTGAACGTTTCTAGATCCATAACCCGGCCATGGAGTATTCTGCGGAAAGGTTCATATAGACAATTCAGAAGCCCATGCTTTCGCAGTCGTTCATTATTGTAGAGTATTGAGACATCTAGTTGATGCGATCCGTCAGGTAAAGTATCTCCTTTTGCGACATGTACCTCGCGTACAAAGTTCTTGAGTGCGTCAACTCTCGGCTGGTAGATCACCGGGATAGGAAGATCTTCATGGGTCTCTACCTTGGCATCAAAAATGTTGTCAGACTTCAAAGTGGGATTATCTATTTCGCTGACTATCTCTTGGTAAAACTCGTAGATTCGAGATGCAGAAATATCATCCTCGTCTTTGGACCAATCCCAGATCCAATGATTATCGCTTAGCTGTAGGACCCAACGACTCTTTGGACCCTCACTCTTTTTCGGGTTATTCTGTCGTGCTGCATACATTTCAGTAGTTGGTTGCGAGGGCTTCGCCTTGATCTCGAACCCAATCATATAACGGATCTGAACTTGTTTCTTCATGAATGTACTGTCTTGCATTTTTGTCCTTCTCACGATGGCGAGAAGTTTCTCGTCTTTTGGTGATCTAGCTAAACTAATGGTACAATTATCAGAATCAAAGATCTCTTTTTTGCCAGTCCAGGAAAACTTGCCAAAAAACCCTACCTTCCACTTTCTTTCCCGAACAGAGAACCAGACCATCTCCTAGACCCTAGGTCCATACTAATTAATTATGATCGTTCAGAATGAAGCGCGCGCGCGCTCTAGTACAAGAACTATGAGATATCGGGTCAGATTCAGGCATGGCAGAGTTAGTCCACAATTGATAATACCCAACACCAGACTGGGGAAGAAGTCGAAAGGTATTAATGCATTAAGATGCATACATATGCATAAATGCGTCGAACACATCCTGATCGGGAGAAGCGTCTATTGAACGAATGGAGGAAAGGAACCCCAATCCGGCAGGCGGCAATCAACACCCGGATGCCCGAGGGTACGGTGACAAGATTCTATGCTCTGTTTAACCGTAATCCGGAAGAACATGGGGGTCAAGCAATACAGACGCAAGTGGAAGAAATGCGACATGAAGAAAAAAGTGTTAATCATCAGTTGTATCAACTGATCAAGTTCAAAGGGATACAGAGCGTCACGAGAACCTATAGGGCCCTAATCAATAACCAGCAGTATCTTGAGGCAAAGACGTTTCTTGAGGCCGAACGAACTATGGCGGAATTCATTGAAAGCAATGTTGAGCAGATGAGAGGAATCTCAGCCTATACATGGTATTGCTCTGATCCAGAGCGCTATGCGTTCCTCATCCCAAATGTTGTAGACGAGTTATCTAGACAAATACGCGATTTGGATTCGAGTCCTCATGATTGGAGATCTATTCTAGAATCAATGGACGACGGAGAGCGCGCGCGCGCGCCTGGGGAAAGAAAAGCATGGCAGACGCTTAGGGAGGAGTTCGAGAAGGTTATGCCAAAATCGAAGAATAAGACGCGATTTGACAAGGCGATTAAGGAAATGAAGGAAATGAAGAAGCAGGCCTAGGAAAGAGTCGAAAAAGGCGCAGGCTCGGAATTGGATAAGATCTTGGTTTCCGAAGGAGCTAAGAAACGACAGAACGTAGGGAATAGAAAGTAGGACTACAAAAAGCGCGCTCGCTCGATAGTATGCTCAACCTATATCAAGGGAATAGGCTATAGATATATCCACGGATATATTTATCCTTCTTCAATACACTATTGAGATCACCAAAAAAGATTTCGCAGAGATATCCAGGGGAATTTCTGAGAAAATGGCGGCGGGATCCGATCCAAATGCTGACGGACATCGGCAGATCTGGGGACGTAGTAAGTTTTCGATTTGGTCGAAGAAGAGTCTTTCTGCTGAATAACCCGGATTTGATCAAAGAAACCCTACTGACAAACAGAGGTAGGATTAGAGGATTGCGGGTTCACTTAGCCGACCAGATCTTGGGGGA
>JACZWF010000240.1 GCA_022572285.1 Nitrososphaerota archaeon
GCGTTCGGGTCGTAAGAGGTGGTTTGACCAGTAGACTCTTCATAATGACACATGGGATTCAATTCATTCTCCCAGACTCGGATTCTGATTCGTACTATCTGAATACCCTCTCAGGAATATTCGAAAGCAAGAAGCTTCAATGGACTACCTCTGATAATGACCTTGTCTTGGCAAGAGAAATGACTGATTTTCTTTATCATACCTTCAGATTGTTACGGAATATCACAAAGACTAGACATCACGATATTTTGAGACGTTATGGCATCAGAATCGGAATCGAAGTGTTTGGTCCTCAAATTACAGGTAAGACTGTACTTGAACGACTCACATCCCTTAAAGCGTTCTGGAATGAAAATGAGATTGGAAATATACAGGTCCTTCCAGGTGGGACCGCATACGTCCCGCTACAGCTCTTTCAGTGTCTCGGTTGCTTCGGAACCAGAGATAATGGAGGGCCTCTATGTAGCTTCACTAGAGGAATAGTGCAAGGAGTGTTGCAATCGAGCTATGGTAGCAGATATGAAGTGGGAGAAAGACAGACCCAAGGATCGGGGCTAGAAATTTGTATATATCCGATTAGGAAGGCTCGAAAACGAACATCAGCTTAGGGCTCATGTAGAGGTGAATCTCGGACCACGAAAGCTGAATAGATCGCGTCAAGGATGGACCAAAGAACATCTTCGGAAAAGAGTACAGCACGGAGCGCCTTTTCCCGCAACTCATTAGAGTCTGCGTACTTGATAACTAGTGTCAGTGCCGTATCACTATCCTTCCTCGCTTGAGCATTTAGTGACAAGAAATATCTCAGTCCTTCCGGCTTAACTATATGATTGTAATATCGGGCTAGGGCGTTAATCCTTCGATCTACAACTGCGGGGAGGAAAAGTTGAGTAAGAGACGTTGCGACTCCTTCAATCCAGGAGCTTTTCCTTGCAAAGTTAAGGAGTGAATCCACTGCGAGTCCTACCCCGGAAATGGGTTTTGAAGTTAGCACTATCTGGCGATCCAAACCTGATGCCTGCGCAAATCTTAGCCATCCTTCAATACCACCTTCTAACTCGCCGTACCCATCATGGTCAAGGATTCTAGAGACCCATAATCTTCTAACAACAGCGATTGGGCAATTGGAAATAATTGCTCCGTCCTTTAAAGGCAAACTCTTTTGGAAGTAAAACCAATTCAATATCCAAGCTTGGAGCTGTTTCTCACTAAGCTTTCCTTTGTTAAGGAGAATGGTGAAGGGATGTCTGTCCTGATAACGCCGAGCTCCTTCAGCTCTTAATCTCCTTACAAAATTATCCTTGGTGAGAAGTTTAGCCAAGCTCACCGTTTATCGGACGACCATATATTAAAAATTCATTGTCTAATTTTTATTAACGCCATTCACTTGAAGGCCTTGATGAAGTATTTGGTGTCCGCCTTGAGCTTATTTTGGTCATCAGAAGCCGGAAAACTTTCGATTTTCTCATTGGGCACTAGTTTTTCGATTGCATATTTTGCATTTGTATTCCGTGCGGCAGGTATCCTGATGTAACTGTTCCCAATGAGGCCTTGTCCTTCGGTGGATAGAATGAAATCGATAAACAGCTTCGCGGAGTTTGGATGTTTTGTTGATGAGAGCAACGATATTGCAGTGGCTGATGTGAGCAATGGGATATCATCCATTAGGAATCGATTAATCGGTTTATTCTGAGCCCTGGCCTTCAAATATTCGTATAACAGAACTGTGAGCCCAATCTTGCTTTCACCTTTAGTAATGCTCTCCACTACCTGTCGAAAGAGAGGGAATCGATTAGGCGATAACGAACCCAACCTATCAACGAATTTGGTCCATCTCTCCCTTCCCATGCTCTTCTCCAGCGTAGATAGCCAATCAGCTCCAAATGTTCCTAAAGTTACATCGTGCAAAGCAATGGCCTTGTCCCATTTGGAATTAGCTAAGGCCTCAATCGTGGATGGGATGTCTCCTTCTTTGACTAGATTGGGATTGTAGGCTAATATTGTTGGAAGAAGTAGTATGGATGTCCAATACCCTTTCGTATCTTTGAACCCTCCGGGTATGTTCTTACGTTCAGGAGACATGTATGACCCAAAAAGGCCCA
>JACZWF010000241.1 GCA_022572285.1 Nitrososphaerota archaeon
ACGGACTAGGGATGTCTTTTGGACCCTAGAAAACAATTATGATGGCGTCAACCTGGACACCTGGACCCCAGGTTCTCCGGCCATTGATTTCGACGCTCGGAGTGGAACCGCAGACTTCACACTCACGGGCCGCATACCTGAGTTTATAACAGAGAAATTCTGGGACGAAAATGAAAGGACCATACACGCCATACAGAGATTTCAACTCCTGATTCTCTCTCTTGATTCGAATAAAGAGATACTCGATCTCCGTGAGGCATCCATAACGGATCAGATAATTATCAGTTACCAGAATTTGATTCAGGAAAAACGAAGTCTCCTCGATAGCACCCAGATGGACCCTCAGTATGCCGCTCTAGCCCGAAGTATTATAGCTCAATCTGAAGGGTTAACAGCTGCGGGTTATTATGATGATGCTATAACATTACTCGAAAGCATTCCAAGCTCAGGGTTTCCTGCCCCACCAGTGGTGACAAACATCTTTCTGGGATCCACTGTTGGACTCGCTGTAATCGCCGTTCTCCTAGCGCTACTCTTTCTGAGAGCAAGAGGAGGAAAAGGTCTCATCTCAAGACGCGTAGAAGATGAGACTAAGAAGCTTGATTTATTACTTGTGAAAGCTACAAGAGTTGATAAAGGACTCTCAAGTGAGATTGAAACCATTAAAAGGGAACTACAGGATCTGATCGAATAGTGTTTAGTGGTTAAATATGGCAGATTACGCAAGCTCTATCCAGCTCGTCGGACTAGGAGGTACTGGCGTAAACGTTATTGAAGCGTTCATAAGGAACCGAAAAGGGCTAATCCCCCTTTTGAAGAAAGAAGGGGTCAGAGTTTCATTGCTTGCTCTGGATGTAGCCGATCATGACATCCGTAGCCTGGAGGCGGCCTATAAGAACCTCTCAGACCATCTTAAAGAAACTGGCATCCCTGCCGATAAGATTAACCTTGTCGCAAAGACCATGAAATTTCCGACACCAGAGACAATGTTCGATTTTGTTAGTAACTATCCGGAGTTTCTTGAAAGAGAAGGGGCGAAGGTTCCTGAAAATTACTCGCCATGGTTGACATCGTCAATGGAGATACCACCACTTGCGGGAGGGGTCGGCAGAAAACGTGCGCTCTCCAAAGCCATCTACGGTATGAATTATCATCACCTTAAACTCGTAGACAGCTATATGGATCTTTTCAAGGAGCATGTATTCACTTCAACCCTTCAGCCAATAATTTTTCTTATCTACGGGTTTGGAGGAGGGACGGGGAGCGGAATAGTACTCGATTTTACAAGACACTTAAGGAAGAAGATTGGAAGCGGAATTCCAATAATTGGTCTAGGAATCCTCCCCTGCGGAGGTGATGATCCACCAGCCAAGGGCGCTTCCTGCTACGCGGCACTAATCGAGCATGAGATGCTAATCTCAAGAGAGCATAACCAGCGGGTCACTAATTCATTCTCTAAGGCTTATCAGAATCCATTTACTGCGATGCTAATGATGCCCTTGGGTCCGGCTTACAGCCGAACTGGGAGCGTGGTGGATGCACGCAAGCTCATCGATGACGCTATCGTCGATATACTTATGAAATCTTTGAGTTTCGATCTCGCAGACCTCTTCAGCAACATTGGATCGAGTGTTGATCTTGGAGGGAAATGGGTTCATTTGATTTCCACCCTCAAGGTATCTTATCCAGTAGCGGAATTCATTGAGCTCACCAAGATCTATCTAGAAAAACTCGAAAGACTACGAGAGTTAAGACGGGAAAAGACGGAGATCTACGCTGGGGCCTCACGCGAGGAAGATGGAGGGCTACACAAGATACTAGTCTCTTGCCTAGACGAGTTGAAAGGCGTGTACAAGAGACTTGCTATAGAACGTAATACCTATGACGAAGTTAAGTTCGAACCAGATCTGCAGAACTTCATTACGGAAGGGAGGTCGCTAGAGTCTGATCTTGTCATGCACCTGAAGGGCGTCGAGGAATCGGTACGGTCTCAAGTCCAGGATCTCTCTCGGTCAGTTCTGTCGATTGGATTGGATGCCCCCGAGGGGACAGTTGAGGCAAGGATTAGGAAGCTAGTGGAAGAGATCGTCGGATTA
>JACZWF010000242.1 GCA_022572285.1 Nitrososphaerota archaeon
TATTTCCTAAGAGCTGTAGAAAAGCGACATTTTCCTTCCTACCGCAAAACCGCTGGCGTAGAGAGTGTATCCTTAACAAATTCTTCTGGAGATCCGACATTTATCTATTCCCCAATAATATCGTTGAAACAAATTCCGAAAGCATTCATATCGGGTTTGGGAAGAAAGGATGAGGTTAAGACAAAGATCGAATCTTTAGAGGGCGACGAAATAGCGCGCGCAGCAAGTTTAGCCAAGCTGGCAGCATACAGGATGAAATATGATGAACCATCGTTGCCGTTTTTTACATATCCAGATAGAGGTAGATGGGTTCTAGGGACATTTGCAAAGATTGATGACTATGAAGAGGATCCTCTTTTTTTCTATACCTTCTCTGATACTATTGATGGGTTTATCAGATATTCAATAAATAGGCCGGACAAGGTTCTCTTCACGAAAAACGTGGATGCTCCAAGACATCTGTACCGCAAGGTCATAGGAATAGCTGGAATGCATCCACTGGTGGATTGAGAGCTTTGAAACGTTTAGCATTCAGAGACAGGCTGAGATCACTTTCCTCGGCGAGAAAGAGTAGAATTGTACTGGCTTTGGACATTACAAACCCAAGCACAAACAGGCTCAGGCGTGAGGTGAGGGATCTATTATCAAGAACGGCCGAGAGCATTGTTGCCCTTAAGATAAACTATCATCTAATGTTACCATTTTCAAAAAAAGAGCTAACGGAAATCATTACCGTCGCACACTCCCATAACATTGAGGTCATCGCCGATATGAAACTAAATGACATAGCCCCCACTAATATCAACGTTACTTCATATTTATGGGAAGTGGGATTTGATGCGGTAATCGCGAATCCAATTGCAGGATTTTCTGGGGGACTCGATGTTGTACTCGAAGATGCCCACCGAAAAGGCAAAGGAGTGATCGTTTTAGTTTACATGAGTAACAGTGGTGCAAAGGAAACATATGGGTTAACCGTGCTTTCAGAGGGAAAAGAGACTAGCCTCTACCATGAGTTTCTGAGGCGAGCTCTGTCCTGGGGTGCAGACGGAGTAGTTGTTGGCGGAACTAGACTTGATGTCCTTCGGGGCATCTCCGGGATTGTAGCGCACCGGGTAGACATCTTCAGTCCTGGGATCGGAGTTCAGGGTGGTAGCGCGAAGGAGGCAGTTGAAGCTGGGGCTGATTACCTCATAGTTGGAAGATCAGTGGTCCGCGCAGCAGATCCAACGAAAGCTGCTATTGAGATCCGTTCCGACTCTTGGATCGTGCAGCAGAAAGGAACTCGTTCCCTTCCCTGAGAACTCTCCTCGAGTTCTCAAAACTGACTCTATTGTATGAGTCGTGTAAGGACAACCATTGATAACCGGTGTGCTCATGCGAGAGTTTAATGGCCTTTGTCCAAGTCTCAGCGAAATAGTAAGAAACCTGTTTATGGATGAGAGATGCTCCGCGTCGATAATGATATTCTATGACCCTTCTGAACCCATCAACGATGGAAAGATCGGTTATCCCTGTTTCTTCCGCTATCTCCCTTCTTACTGTAGCGAGCTCGTCCTCACCCTTTTCGATTTTTCCCTTAGGAAAGTCCCAGTGACCTGCCGGATAGTGCAATAGGAGGAAGAGCCTATTTCCATTTTCGGTGTGAAACACGACAGATCCAGCTGACCACTCCTCTAGCAATTGACCCCTTCCAAGACTCGGCCCTTCATTCCCTCTTAAACTTCTCCGTTCACAAATCAAGCAAAGTTAGGATTGAAGTCCCCAGCTCCTCGGTAGAAGAAACGACATAGGATATGCCTTGACGTCTGTAAAGGTCTAAACTCTCAAGATCCAAGTTGATCGTTTTCACAAATGCGCCTGCTGCCTTGGCAATGAAGATCGATGGTAGGCAATCAAAGGTTCGCAACTGCTCTAAGGGAGCTACAAATGCATCTACCTTGCCCGTTGCCGCGTATGCGGTCTCTAGGGCAGCAGATCCTAGGACACGTGAGCTTTTTGCCTCTCTTACTAAATTCACGACCCTTTGGAAGACGCTTTCAGCATCGTGCTGCCTTATTTTCATGTCCAGCGAGATGAGGGCCGAGC
>JACZWF010000243.1 GCA_022572285.1 Nitrososphaerota archaeon
GTGATGGTGAACCATTCGTTGTGTTGTTCCTTGGAGTTAACGGAAGTGGGAAAACTACAACTGTTGCAAAATTTGCGAAGCTCCTAGCTGACAGAGGGTTCTCCCTCGTCATCTCAGCAGGAGACACACATCGACCAGGTGCAATTGAACAACTTTCAGAGCATTCAAGAAACCTAGGGATAAAGTTGATCTCGCAGGGATATGGCGCGGATCCTGCTGCGGTTGCGAGAGATGGAGTTAGTTATGCAAGGACCCACAAGATCGATGTGGTAATTATCGATACGGCCGGAAGGATGCAAACTAGCAGGAACCTCATGGACGAAATGGCAAAAATTGTCAGGGTAGTTAAACCCGACCTCAAGATTTTTGTGGTTGACGCACTGACTGGAAATGACGCCATCTCACAGGCCACTGAGTTTCTAGAATTCACAGGATTCGACGGAGTCGTTCTAACGAAGGTTGATGCGGATGCAAAAGGAGGTGCGGCATTATCAATTGCCAGCGAAACGAAGAAACCTATACTATATCTCGGTATTGGACAGGAGTACAAGGATCTAGTACCCTTCATCTCAGAAACCTTCGTTTCAAGGCTCTTTGAGAACTCTCCTTAGAGGCAGATTATGGGTATATCTCACCTGCTTACTCTTAACGAGCTCTCAAAGGGCGACATTCTGGAATTACTCGACAAGGCAGACCGCCTTAAGCGAGAGAGGAGAATTCATAAGAAACTCCTTGCTGGTAGATCTCTAGCGCTTCTTTTCAAGAAGGTCTCAACTCGGACGAGGGTGAGCTTCGATGTTGCAATCCACGAATTGGGAGGATACTCTATATTCCTGAATGAATCTGACATCCAGCTCTCAAGAGGCGAGAGGATAGAAGATACCGCTAAGACATTATCGAAGTATGTTGACTTTATCGTCGCAAGAGTGTACGGTCACGATCAGGTTGAGAGACTTGCGACGGCTTCCAACGTTCCCGTCATCAATGCTCTCTCGAATACACATCATCCCTGTCAAGCGCTTTCAGACCTTCAAACCATCAGGGAAGAGAAGGGCGCCTTGGACTCTGTCAAGATCGCGTGGATAGGAGATAGTACCAACGTCTGTAATGAGCTTATGATTGGAGCTGCCAAGGTCGGTGCGGACTTCGCTCTAGCTTCTCCTAGGGATTTCAGGCCACCTCAGGCTATTCTCATGAGAGCAGTGGCAGATGCCGAGAAAAGTGGAAGCAGATTGACGATAACTACTGACCCCCTCAAGGCAGTTACAGACGCTGATGTAATAGCAACTGACAGCTTCGTCTCCATGGGAACCGAAAAAGGGAGGGCAAGGAGATTGAGGGCTTTCATCCCTCGGTATCAAGTGACAGCGAATCTGATAGAGAGTGGAAGGGATGCGATTTTCATGCACTGCCTCCCTGCAAAGCGGGGAGAAGAAATAACCGATGGAGTATTGGACCATCCTTCTTCAAAGGTATGGCAACAGGTGGAGAACAAGATCCATATGCATAAAGCTATACTACTCGAATTGTTCAAGAAGCAAGGTTAGACGAAATCGATAAAGAGCATTTCCTCGAAGTTCTGAATCCTATCACCCTTTACAGCGATACATTCCTTCCTCAACAAACGAGTTTTCATCTCAATTCCCTTGGCATAGCCCCCGACACGGCCGTCGTGATAAACCACTCGGTGACACGGAATGCGAGGGGAATCCGTGTTTAGGTGGAGTGCCATTCCGACCGCCCGAGAAGCTCTTTCCTTCCTCAGAGCGGTAGCAATCGCTCCATAAGTGGATACTCTCCCTTCTGGTATTTGTAGCGTGAGCCGATAAACCTCATCAGCGAGGCCCTTGCCTTTTCCAATTCTGAAATCTGATTTCAAGCTATATCCTCTGTATCTGGAGCTCATATTTCTCGAGCAGCTCGATAATCCTTTGCTTTTCGCTGCCGAGACCTTTCCAATCAACGAATGCATAATCGATCTTCTCTACGGTCTTCTCTAGGGCTTGCAAGATGATATCATCGTCGGTATTAGTCAAAGAATGTTTGGGGATATACCCTGCCAATGAGAGCCCGTCACTAAGG
>JACZWF010000060.1 GCA_022572285.1 Nitrososphaerota archaeon
CGACGCTGATGCTGACGGACGCCGGGTTCGGAGCGATGACGAACTGATAGAGGTCGGCGTCCGAATCACCCGTGGCGCCATCGAAGACGCGACAGGCTTCCGTAGCCGGGTCCGCGCCGATCACTCCGCGAATTCTTACCGCAACACGGGGGTCGCCAACCAGCACGCCGCCCAAGAGGTCGCGGATGTCGGGTTGCCCCGTGGCCTGGCCGAGCCATTCGTTCGGCTCGGTGTCCCTCAAATCGTCGCAAGCGCCGAGTTCGGCCGATGCCTTCCCCACCAGGGCATCCTCGCTGGAGAGCGTGACGTCGAGCAGCCAACGCTCGCCGTCACCGCCAGCATAGCTCACCTCGATCGGCTCAGCCGAACGGAGCGCAACACGAATCAGTTCGGCCACCACCAAGCGATCCGCGGCCTGCGGTGGGTCGGTATTGGTGTTGCCGGAACAACAGCCTGCCTTGTTCTGGGTATAGAGCAGGCAGTCGAAAACGTCTCGGTCTGACTGTCCATCAACGTCGCCGTCGCCGTCGTAGTCGAATTTCTCAAGGCATTCGACGGTGGTCTGCCCCTCGCACGAGTCGAACAGCGCCTCGTCGTCCTGATCCACGGTGCCGAGGATGCCACGAACCTGGATCAGGCCATTCAACCTATCTCATCTTAGAAATCTGCCTCTTGATTCCAGAGGCGATTTTCATCCCGATCTTCGGAACCCTAGCCAACTTCTCTGCAGGCTCGTCAGACAGCGTCTTTAAATCAGTAAAACCAGCACGATAAAGTTCCCTTGCCCTTGACCTTCCTATCATCTCCAATCCAACAAGAGAGAGCAGCTCGACCTTTACGCCAGCCCTAATTCGTATGGATAACCTTGATATCTCAGGTAGAATATCAGGCCTCCTCAAAACCCTCGCCATCTCGCGTAGTGAATAGGTTAACCATGATGCGCTCTCTATAGCCCTATGCAAATCTCCCGGTTCAATTCCGAGATCCCGCAGGATTCGATCTTCGTTCCACTCCTCGACCCAGGCATGGAGAACCCGTACCATTCTAAATCCTTCAAGGAAACCAGAGTATAGATCGTGTCCTTCCAGGTCCGGAACCGTTTGAAGGAACTTGTCCCGGTTTTCCTCAATAAAATCAAGGGTACTTTCCCAATCTTTACCTCGTGGAGAAAACTTCGGAGAAAAATCCGGGGTCGACACTATTAGTTGAAAAACCCCTACATCGTGATCCAAATTGAGTTGCCATTTATTCATCGCCCCACGAAACAGAATACCTGTTTCCGGTGCAATATATAGCGTGGAGATTCTTTTGCCAAACTGAGTGGGCGTCAGCTTTCCATCACGGCTGATAACCAAGTTCTCATCTACCAAATAATCGAGAGCAGAGTCCAATCTAGCTCTTACTCTAGTAGCTCCTTTCTGAACAGATAGAAGGGTATTGGTGAAGACTTCCTCGAGGTCCCGCATCATCGCACCAGATTGGCTTGCAATGGTTGCCAATAGATGGAAGCGAAGTGGAGAAATCTCGGCCAACTGTGATTTCAGTGGCTCTGGTTGACCATAGAGATACCTCTCCGCAATTCCGTCCTTTTCGAACTCGTTTCCGGCTACCACTACGGCCTCTCCCAGATCGTCGTACTTCGGTCTCCCTGCCCTCCCACACATCTGCTTGTAATCAAGGACGCTTATTGCATCCTGACCGCCATATTCAGCATTGTAACGGAAAACGCTACTTATCACGACCCTTCGCGCCGGAAGATTCACTCCTGCTGCTAGGGTTGGTGTCGCTGATAGGACCTTTATCGCTCTCGCCCTAAATCCTCTCTCGATTATCTTCCGCTGATTCGCCGAGAGGCCCGCGTGATGAAAGGCGACGCCTTTTGAGATGAGGTCGGCAAGTCGTCGACGTAATTCTGTCTCCTCTCCCTCTTGGTTGACCTGATCGGATAGTTCTCGCAACAGAAGCTGTTCAGCCTTACTGACAACCTGCACAACTTCAGCAGCTTTCTTCGCAAGACTGACCGCTCTTCGCCGGGTTTCCGCGAAAATCAGGGATTGACCACCTTCCTTCAAGGTATCTACGGCAACATCTATCGGAGCTCCTCTGCCTGTTTGTTCGACTAATCTTTCTTTTCCGTCTTTGAAATGGATACGGCCATATGAGTAAATTCCTTCAACAAGCGGTACAGGTCTCCAATCACTCTGGATTAGATTTGCGCCTAGCCATCTCGCCACCTCGTCAGCGTTCGTGATAGTCGCACTGAGTCCTATGATTTGTGCATCTCCCCTAAGTGCTAAGACCTTCGCAAGAATCATCTCTATGGTAGGTCCCCGCCTCACTTCTCCGAGTAAATGTATCTCGTCAGCGACGAAGAGCGTCACTTCGTCGAGCCAAGAAACCTGGTGTCGCATCAGTGCGTCAAATTTCTCGTTCGTCAGAACCATAACATCTCCTTTTCTAAGAGACGCTCCCGAAGAGTCATAGTCTCCTGTTGAGATCAGTACTTTCACCTTTTCTCCATTAACCTTCCTCATATTTTCAAGAATCTTGAGTTCCTGAAATTTCTCGCTCGCCAATGCCCTGAGAGGAGAGAGGTAAACTACTTTGCCGCCATTCGTTATGGCCCTAATAGCAGCTAGAATGGATACCAGGGTCTTTCCACTGGCGGTCGGAGTAGCAAGTAGTAAGCTCCTTCCTTCTAGGAGACCTCCCCTGACACTCTCCTCCTGGGGTGGATAAAGTTCATCGTAACCTTGAGATTGAAGAAGTAATACTAATGATTTCGGTAATGGTAAGGATGATATCTTCAATCTTGCCGCGGTATCTCGAGCTAGAGCTTTCTGTAGAAGCCAGGCTTTACTTCATATATTTGACCACTCCGATTAAGAGTACTAAGCATTCGTCGCGCATCCTCTTGCTCGAATTTCCCGGTATTGATTAGTTCATCCACAAACCTTCTCCCCTCCACTGCGTCCTTTTTAGGACCTTCAAGGCTTTTGAAGGTGTCAATTGCCAGCTCCAGAATGTTTCTCTCACTCAGAGGTCTTCCATGTAGGACTCCCAGATCGATCTTACCCGTCTTGACATCTACGCCAACTGTCTCTAGCATTCTTCTCATGAGATTGATCCCCCTGAGCGCATCATCCTCCGTTACCATTTCGTGAAGAAGTGATCTCGCCCTCGCGGTTGCTAATCGAATGAGAGCCTCTAGCTGCCGGGGGGTTACCGTTATCATTGATTCGGAAGCTGAACTCCTCATCTGCAAATAATAGTCGAGTATCTTCTCTTCGGCCTCCTTGGAAAGAACTGGATCGATCCTTTTCGCCTGGATCAGGTATTTTCTCAACAGATCAAAATCCAACGGAGGCTCATCCTCATACTGACCTCGGCGATGGAGTTCAAGGATGTGTTTTGCAACTTTCTCATCCCTAGACCGATCTGGAGAATCTCTAATTATAAAAATCAGGTCAAATCTGGTCAGCAATGGGATGGGTAAATTGACATTCTCAAAGATGTTGCGGTAAGGATCGTATTTGCCTAACAAGGGATTCGCTGCGGCAAGAATGGATGTCCTGGCATTCAATGTGGCCACGATTCCCCCTTTCGCAACGCTGACGGTCTGTTGTTCCATAGCTTCATGAAGGGCATTGCGGTCCTCTGTCCGCATCTTATCGAATTCATCGATTGCGGCGATTCCTTGGTCCGCCAGCACAATGGCCCCAGCTTCAAGCATCAGCATTCCACCTGCTTTCTCTCTGACTACTGCAGCTGTGAGACCAGCCGCCGTAGATCCTCTCCCAGAGGTGTATAGTCCACGCGGTGCAACCCTCGATGCATACTTTAAGAGCTCACTCTTAGCGGTTCCAGGATCTCCAACCAGCAAGATATTCAAATCTCCCCGCAGGGTATTCCCGTCAGGCAGTACGCGACTGGGACTTCCCAGAAGCATTAGAAGAATCGCCTCTTTCTCTGTCTCATGCCCATGCACTGAGGGAGCAATGGACTGAATAAGTCTCACGTAGGCATTGTCTTTCCTCGAGAGGGCCTCGACCAGGGATTCATCATCCTTGGATATGATTATGTCTCTTGGGCCTTTACCCAGTACATCCAGATTATTAGCTTCGATCCGTGATTTAAAGATCCTCAGTCTATTCGATCCTTGCGTGTACTCTGGTTCTGTCATCACTATACCAGTTAGATTTAGTCTATCACCCGGCCTGGCAGTATTTACTAGGTCTCCTGTCAGGTTCACGTCAAGGGCTTGGGGTAACTGTCCAGGTGGAAGTTCCTCCGGGAGTTCCTGGAGCCGAATCACCTGAAAATCAATGAATTCAGTCCTTTTCTCGTCTAGTTCAAACACTCTAGTCTCTTCACACTGTCCACATTTTGTCGGTCTCCTAAGTATCATACCCTTTTGTGGCTCTTCGTTGGTGTGTCCCTGTTTGCATGTGAATGCTGCTATTACTGCCAAGGGTTTCAGTTCTGATGTTCTAACAACCATGCCAGACACAGTTATGAGCTTATGCAATTTCTCCGTGGTTACCCTCCTCAGTGGTGTTACATCTCCAGCTGAACTGATTCGTACATGAAAATCTCTTTTAATGGAGTTGGCAAATTCAGGACTCTCGGTTAAGAGGAGTGAGTAGCCAGCCCTGTCAAAGGTTTTCAATGCCTCTTCGGGCTCAGAGATGAGTCGAGTCGCTATTTCATTATCATAAGAAATCAGATCGTCGAAGTCCACAACTAAAGACTTTGACCCCGAGGCTGCAATTTGTGATAGCTTGGCACGGTACTTAACCCGACCTGACTTATCCCTAAATTTATTGATGAAGTTCTCTAGATCGTCAATCAGTTTACCTTCAGTTTTCAAGCACCCATATCACCAAGCGCTAATTCTCGCCACAACTTTACTAGGTCCCTTACTCTTTCAAATAGGACGCGTTCTTCTTTCGGAATCTGGCCCTCAATATCTACTGGGGGTACCGAAAGCGCAGCCAGCGAAAGGAGTTTCCTGATCCTTATCGTGATCAGGTCTCGAGCTGCCACCGCGAGTTTCTCTCTCTCTTCTCTTTCCTTATCCCGTTGGTAGAGCGCAGCAAGAGCTCTTATCTGCGGATAGAAATCATTCCTCAAAGGACTCAACTGTAGACTCCCCTGGATCTTTTCTCGACTAAGGGCCTTATAGAGCTCTAACTGCACATCACTATCTTGATATGTAACCAGACGTTTTGAAGAGAGAATTTCAGCTAACCACCTTGGGACCTCAATGGTTGAGCCTTTTGACGTGGCCTCCAAAATGTATGAGCCATTCTCAATTCGAGCTAGATCTTGGTTCGCAAGTACCTTCACTATCCGTAATTTGTTGTCATAATCCATGTCTTCGAGTAGGCTTTCTAGCTCGAATACGCCGCTTGTCTTCTTCATCCATGACATAGTTGTCTCCATCACTATATTCCGCCATACTAAAAAACTACTAAGCTATGAACGGCCCTGTCCTAGACCCAAAGGTATTAATCACATGACAAGGCAAATATGCCTATCCTGAGGCACCATCATTTTGTCTACTCTCCGCGATCTCATGTGGGTCGAAAAGTATCGCCCACAAACTTTGGATGACCTAGTCGATCAGACCATCGCTACAGACAGATTGCGGCCTTTCACAAAAAGTCCTGCGTCGATGCCACATCTGTTATTTGCAGGACCGCCAGGCACGGGCAAGACTACTGCAGCACTTGCCTTGGCGAGGTCAATTCTGGGTGAGTCGTGGAAAAACTACCTTCTGAATCTCAATGCCTCGGATGAAAGAGGTATTAACACGGTACGTCAGAGAGTAAAGACATTCGCGAGATACTCCGATGAAAGTGCGGGGATTCCGTTCCGGATAATAATCCTTGATGAAGCTGATGAAATGACCCAAGAAGCTCAGACCGCGCTCAGGAGAATAATGGAGGAAACTTCCAGGATTACTCGCTTCATTCTGATCGGGAACTACAGCTCAAAGATCATCGTCCCAATCCAGAGCAGATGTGCAATATTTCACTTCTCCAGGCTCGAGAAGGCTGATGTGGTCAAGCACCTTGAGGGCATATGCGGTAAAGAGAAGATAAAGTGTACAAGACTCGCGCTTGAAAGGATTCACGAGGTCTCTAGAGGTGACCTAAGACATGCACTGAACTTGCTCCAGTCGAGTGCGACCCTTGGATCAATCGACCTCGAGAACGTGGAGAAAGCTACCGGGATATCGGGTAGGGCAAAGGTAGGGGAGATAATTCAATTCGCGTTAAGTGCCAACTTCAAGAAGGCGCACGAGAATCTGATACTCCTGACAAGTGTCTATGGGATGTCAGAGAGAGACTTCCTAAAATATGCCAATGAAGAAATCATGCGATCATCTATTAACAACTTAGGTCCGATAGCGGAAATCCTTGCCAAATATGATTATCGTCTTGTCGTCGGGTCCAACCCAGAGATCCAGCTTTCAGCTATGCTCGCAGAGCTCGGAACTATTGGAGGAATAAAATAAACTGAATGAGTTTAGATATTGCAGGAAATGCCTCCAGAAGACAGAGCATGAGATCTTGGATGATCCAGATACTACTTCCCGAAAGGGGAGAAGTCTGTACGAGTGTAAAACCTGCGGACTGAAGGGTTGGAAACGTCACCTACGTCCATCTGCTGAGAGTAGTTACTGATCTCGAAAAGCATACAGATGACCATCCCTACCGCCTATTATCATCGTCTCTTGAGCAAGCGCCGGAGAGGAATCTATGAAATCCCTTGTTGCGAAGCTCCATACGGAGGTCGAGGTTATCATATCTAGTGCATATATTTTTCCATCTATCGAACCAAAATATACAATTCCACCGGCAAAACTCGCTGATGACCATATTTCACCACCGACTTTAGATGCCCATCGAAGCTCCCCGTCTGATATCCTGAGAGCGTATATCATTTGATCTTTTGAGGTAATCACGACTGTTTCGTCCACGATGAGTGGTGACGAAACTATGGCATCGCCCGCTGAGAAGCTCCAAGCGAGATTCCCTGTACCTTTTTCAATTGCGTTAATTCGCCCATCAAGTGTGCCAATCAAGACGAAGTTTTCGGTAAGTGCCGGTGATGATGTCCCGACTGGGCTGTTCAGATCATGTGTCCAATTGCTAGAACCGGTGGTCAAGTCAAAAGAGTACACAATTCCATCATCTGACCCCACATAGACGTCTCTATTTTCGACCGCAGGGGAAGACAGAACCCGACCGCCTGTCTGGTGCATCCATATGAGATCTCCATCATCAGGATCTAATGTGACGACTCGCCCATCTGTTGTTCCAAACACCAAATAGTCCTCAGCAATGAGAGGCGAAGAGTAGATACTCGAATTCATTTCATAGACCCAGATAATACTTCCATCCCTTGCGCTCAACGCATAAAGTCCAGATGCAAGAGCTGATACATTTGGTCCACCACCACTCGCAATAGTTGTCAACTTTTTCTCCAGAGTGCCAAAGAATACCCTTCCTTTATCGAGCGCCGGTGAGGACGCTATCGGGTAATTGACATCTACCTCCCAAATAATTTTACCGTTAAGTATGTTCAACGCATAAAATCGCCCATCGAGTGTCCCGACGAATACCCTTTCTTCCGCAATTGCCGAGGATGAAGTGATTGGGCCTATTGCTGCCCTCCACAGTAGAATCCCTTCTCGTGGCCCCTTGCCAGAGATTGAAGCTCCAGAGCGGCGACCATCTCCTCTGAACATTAGCCACTCCACTTCGTCGCCAAGTTCTTGATTTGAGGCGACTTCACCAGAAAGAATTGATGTCGAAAAAAGTACTAATGCAATTGCTAAGCCAGCGATTATTGCAAGAAAAAGAACAGACTTGCTAGGTGCCCACCTTATTTCTCTAATCGGAACAGGGATCGCCTCATTTTCTCAACTCATTTGATCGCTCTTAGGGTCGCTTGCTTTGCAAATATCGCTTTGTAAGCTCCGCAGTAACATGGTCAGCTACCTGAATTAGCTCCGATGGATCACGAATTATGAACTCGGCGTAGCCCCTGGCCACATAGGGAATTAATGCAAATTCTCGGCTTTCCTCGGGCAACCTGAGCAAGGATCCGATATGCGGGAAAGATAGGTTTATGATCATAGTATTTCCGGAGGTCCTTTGGACTGGCGGTTCACTCGGACTCAGTTCATGGCATTCGATATTAACACCTTTGGCAATACTCGGTGGGAGTCTGCTCGCGAGTTGTGGGTTCTGCGAATAGAATCTAATTCGTATTCTTCGTCCAATGGGTTTCGATTTCTTTTTTACAATTGAGATTCTTGAATCCTGCATCGAAATCTTCCGTTCG
>JACZWF010000061.1 GCA_022572285.1 Nitrososphaerota archaeon
GACATTTCAGATTTTCACAAAGGAAGGCGATCGCTTTGATGGAGACCTTGACCAGGACTTTCTTGTCAGGTGGTCCGGGAGCCGTCCCACTGGGACTCCTAGGTATCTTAGAAGGTTCGACAGAGACCTTTCATTACCACTTCTAAAGTGGAGAAGTCGACGCAAACTCCCCTCCGACCACCCTGTCTATGGACATCTTACGCCGTACAAGGGGACCTTCGCGACGGTGATCGGCGAGTTAGTCTCGTTCCTAAAAGGAGAGAGGGATCGTCCTCCTGTCGAGCCAGGTGAAGGCCTCCGAGCCATCCGCGTCCTCGAGGCTGCCCGCCAGTCGATCCAAACAGGCAAAGTAGAAAAAGTAGTCCGCTAGCTAAGGCAATCCTATTTGCTTAGCTGATCTGGAAATACATAGTCTCCTAATGAAACTCTAGTATCTTCCAATCTTTGTTCTTGCTCGTCTAACATCCTGAACAAGATTTCTGGAATGTTGGCGACGCTTGTCTTATAGATCTCTCTGATTCTCTTGATCTTCTCTAGATGTTGGGGAATTCTTAGAGTAAATTGCTGCAGATACTGATCCTTCGAGTAGTCCTTGCCGAGAACTTCTTGAAACAATTTCTTCAGATCTGTGTATTTTGGAATACTTCCAGTTGGGGTCTTTATGACGTCAACTTCCTTATGGATGCGGAGCTCAATCCATTTGTACCAGACTCTCTTATCCGTCATCCCGTTAAGGAACGTGCCATCCTCGCCTGTTAGGTAATAATTGACCCCAAAGATAATCGGGGGATTTGCTAAATCCTTTCCGAAGTCGATATTGTTCTGAATGTAGGTCGCTATTGGAACTGATAGAAAGTCCCCATTTGACATTGGATTGAATTCCCGGATCTTCTTACCAATAGTTGCCGCAGTAGTCTCGGATTCAAGTGAGGCTCCTTTCGTAATTATGCCATGGGTCCAATCGAACGTCTCTTCGACTGGAACACAAGTGTCGTAATCCCTCCCACCGTAGACCATTGCCTCTATCTTGACCCCCTTCGGATTGTCGAGGTTCGGATCTAGATTATCCAAGGTCTTTAGCTCGACAGTGAATCGAGCATTCGGATGCGAAGCTGGAATCTCTTTACCAGATCTATCTTTCGTGCCCGGAGTCCAGTTTCCTGAATGATTGTAACCGTGGGCTGGAACCTCGCCATCCTTCCCAATCCAATACACCTCTTTCGTGTCAGTTAGGAGAATATTTGAGAATATCACCTCTCCAGGATTATTGAATGCTTTCCAGAGTAGCGGATCGTCTCTAGAGTTTATTCCTCCAACTACTCCAAACGATCCCTTTTCGACGTTTACCCCCCGTACATGACCATTAGATTTACGAAGGAAGGCAAGATCGTCACCGACGATAGTTTCTCCTGGCATCATAGAAGTCGAAGTTTTTCCACACATTGAGGGGAAGGCACCTGTTATGTAGGTCACTCTATCTTTTGGACCATGCAGTCCCATAATGAACATGTGTTCCGAGAGCCATCCATTCTTCATGGCTTTGTTCAATGTTAATCTTAGTGCAAGTTTCTTCAGGCCTACAGTGTTTCCTGCATACTGTGTATTTGTACTAAAGACAGTGTTATCCTCAAGATCAATATAAATCCGCTTCTTACTAACATCCTTTGAAGTCTTCTTTTCATCTACTTCTCCTTGAGAGTGCACAAACTTGAAGAAGTTTTCATCGCCACTCCTTACAAATGCCTCATAGCCTGGTCTATAGAGTAGAAATTCACTATGCGCCACGTAACTCGAATCAGTTAATTGAACGCATGGGATCGCGAACTCTGAATCAGTCGGTCCTAGCGAATAGAAGCAAACATACATTGTGCGCCCTTTCATTATTCCGTTCAGGATATCCCTAATTTCGGCGATTCCTTTCTCTCTGTCCAGACTCTTTATCTTTGGATCGAGTCTTGACTTGTCGGTTACCAGAACCTTTGTTCTTTCCCTATCTCTGGCCTGGTCTAGATATCCATCGAAGTGGACCGTGTGACCCTTAGTTCCAGCCGGGATCTCCTCTCCTTCATCAAGGGCGGTTCGCCTGATATATTCTATATCATCGATAGAATCGGTGCATACAAATAGCTTATCGGGTTTACAGAGCTCAATATACTCGCTTAGGAACCGGTTGAATTCATTGTTATTGATCCTCTCAAGTTTCTTCTGAGACGCTTCATCAAATCTTGCCGCTTGAGCACTCATTTCTAGGCACCTTGCAAATTTCGGCTAAATGCTGCTCTCAATATATGAGATATATCTCTCTTCAGGCCTGCTGTCTAATTTCATCAAGTAAATCTCATCTTTAGTGAAATATTGCATCTGTAGGATTCATTCTTTTCAAACAGCCATTTATCAAGTTAGCGGCGTTATACCCATAAGTTCAATCATTTTGGGGCAGAAAACCCCTACCACGCACACAAATGGTAGTAGTGCCTGTTGAGAAGCCCCATGATGTCTCATCCTGAAGTGCCTCTCGTATGTGACGCCGCAAAAAGATCGCAAACCATATCGTGAGGATAAATCCCATCAGTGGGATTATCGTCGTACCATTCCACAGTCCATGGAGAAAGATGGCCACAGTGAGGCCAGGTAGAACATCTCTGGTCCTGACTCGACCTACTCTGACTCTGACAAGTCCTAACCACCGACCAGTCATGGCTGTAAAGACTCCGTGTCCAATCCCAAAGAGGAGCTGCCTTGTGATGAACAGACCGGTGACAGCAGTAATCCCATCTGTCGCAAAGACACCGTAGAAATAAAACGCGTCCTCTACCACCGAAAATCCCATTCCTACCGCGAAACCATAGACTAGACCGTCCATATGATCATTGAATTGACCCCGGAATTTCTTGCTATTCACCAACCAAAGCAACCCCAACATCTTGAACGTCTCCTCAATTATCGGGGCTCCAATTGTAGCCGCGATGTACTCGTCGGAGGCGAGAGCAAAGAAGGCATTATTTGCAAATAGCGATGGTACAGTTGAAACCATTCCCCAACCAAACAAAATAAGGACTAGACTCTTAGGCTCTGGTTCATATCGATCGGTGCGGTTGACCCAAATTAGATACGCGACCGGAACAACAAAAGCAACTGCTTGCAACCCGACGCCATAGATAAGATCTAAAACGATAACCGCTATAATAAGACCAAGAACCGCCACACCATATTTCCGAATGACCGAATACTGACTGGCGTGAGGTTTATCGAAAGCGATCTTATGTGGCGTCCCTACCGCCTCCGAAGTTTTGAATAGACTGAGGAAAGCCTCTCGTGTACCCTTGAAAAAACCGATACTTTCTCGAGCGGGAACAGCTCTTTGATAATCTATAGTGGAATGACCACACTTCAAGCAAAATCTGGCTCGGTCTGATACCTCATCGCCACAGTTCCTGCAGTACATCCTGGGTATCCGCCTCCTTCTACACCTAAATTAAGGGCTCCATTCGCGACACTTATTACAGAATATCATAAATAGATGGAACGCGAGAAGTAGCTGTTTACGGGCTCATGTACAACAAGCTAACCCCACAAGAAGAAGATGTTATTGTGAATAAGGCAACCGAGGCACCCTTTACAGGCGAGTATGAAGACCACTCGCAGAAAGGCGTTTATGTCTGCAGGCAATGTAACACCCCTCTTTATAGATCTGAGGACAAGTTTGATGCCCGATGTGGTTGGCCCAGTTTCGACGATGAGATATCTGGATCGGTAAAGAGGGTGACCGATTCTGATGGTATGCGAATAGAGATAATCTGTGTGACTTGCGGAGGTCATCTAGGACACGTCTTCGGCGGCGAAGGGTTTACTAAGAAAGACACTAGACACTGTGTTAACTCTCTCTCCCTAAAATTCCTCTCCGATGTGTAGGTACGGATTAAGGTGTTCCAATCAAATCCCTGGGATTTGATTGTTCGGGAAGAGGGCAAGCGCCATCATACGCCTTCAGGATGCTTCGTGAAATCAGATACGGTGTCAAAACCAAGACAGGTACACTAATTCCGACAAACAAGGTCTGGAATGAAGCTAAACTTGCCGCCAGGGATAGAGCTGCAGCTCCACCAATCCCGCTGGCAAAGAAGAGGCCTGCACAAGAGGGACATGCAGTGAAGAGACCTATGAACGCACCAAAACCCCCCACCCCTCCCCAACCGCCGCCTGATTTTCTGAGACTTTGCCTGTAAGAAAACAATGCTAGAGTACCATTAAGACCGACCAACGGAGATACAAGAGATAGCAGCAATATGTTTATCGGGATGATGAGGAACCCAATCTGTTCAGTCAAGTATATCGTGAACCTTGGAATCTGTCCAATGGGACCGCAGCAAAAGGCAGTGACAATGGAAGGGACGGTAGCACCATATTGTTCAGAAAAAGTCTCCAAGGGTCTAAATGCAAGAGTGCTTGAAACCACAGAATAGAAGAGGGCATATCCTACAGTCATGACCGCAAAGACTCTTGCGTAAGTGGAAGTGGTTAGGACATGTATCACAATCTCCTTTACCGATCTGGCTTCAGGTCCCGTATGAGTGTCCTTTACAAATTGTGCAATTCCGTAAGCTACTCCCATTAAACCCACGAGCATCAGAAGAAAGGAAGCGTAGGCAAGTTGCTCAAAGACCGAAACAAGTTCCGTCCTAATTACCGGAAACCCAAGAAGAAGGACAGGAAAAAACACGATTGAGAGGATAATCGCAGCAGTTCCCAAAGATGGTATCAGAACATTCCGCGGCAAAGGTGCTTTCTTTTTTAGAGCAATTGTGTTCTTAAAGATTATTATATTTTACATCTTCGGGTTAAAGTTTATCCCGAAATCTAAAAGCGCGCGCGCTCCATTTCTTCTACAATCGGTTGTGACTTCAAGATAACCTAGCAGGATACCAATGTATATCCCATCCCAAGACACGCTTCCGTTGTTATGGTAAGTACCGTTTGTGAACCGCCCAGGCGAATCCTCTAACTACTTTCGCTTGCGTGAACCTATTGCCGCAATACCTGCGCCCACAAAACCTAAGATCGGAGCGAGGAAACCGCCACCCACTAGTAGAAGGGGAATAGATGTTAGGACCAATCCTAGACCTCGATCACGTCCCCGTAGAGTAGTGACAGCTGCGAAGAGAGTGACACCGGCAATTAGTATTGTAATGATGCCGATGACTCCAAAGTTCAGTGGTAAGATCGTCATTGCAGGAAAGCAGCCACCTCCTGGCATGTCGACCGGACAGTTGGTAGCATCAAATGCATTAATGAGGACGCCTGCGGGCATCGCATCGCCTTGCAGAAATTCTCCATAGCCGTGATACCCTCCCAGTAACCCCGCGAAAATTCCAATCACAGCAGCGATTACCAGTAAGGTTCCGGCCAACCTGTTAACAACTATGACTTTCCCTTATAAGGTCTATGGCGAGAGTCCGCGGCGGATTACTATCCCTAAAGGGATTTCGAGATATCCACGATCCCTTCTTTCAGAACACCACGGAGTGACTCTTCTGATAGTACTTTGATCCCTCCTTTCTCAACCCGATACAGGCGGGGCTTAATCTCATGCTCAATAGATCTCATTTTTTCAATCCTCATCACGTAAAAGATATTATCGTCCCTCAGGATCTTTCGCATCAGGATAACCCCCTGTGACAAATAGTCTTCAATCTGATATGAACGATTAAGACCATCGTTCTGAAGTTCGGTTAGAAGGAGTGTGGTGGCACCGAACTTGGATAAATCGTGAATTAGATCCGCAACCGCTACTCGCCTTTCTGTTTCATCAGGAAAGATTATAGTAAACATTGCCAATGGATCGATTACAATCCTTTTAGCTTTGGTCTCTTCTACCCTAGTCCTTATCGACTCGGTGAGGGAAAGAAGCGTAAATTCGCCTTTTGTTAAACGTTGATTAGCGACCTTAACCTCCTTGGGAAGAGTTCTCAGATGTGTTGCATCTATTAGGGTTAGGCCTTTGCCTATCAGGGTTTCAATATCAATGCCGATCACACTCATTGCCCTCCTGAGCGAAGTCAAGTCTTCATCCAGTGAGACATAGATCCCCGCTTCACCGAACATGTGCATTCCGTTTGCTAAGAATTGCATTGCCAAGGTCGTCTTTCCTGCGCCAGGTGCCCCGATTATTGATACTGACGATCCTTCAGGGATTCCTTTGCCATCGAGGAGATCGTCTAAACCGGGGATCCCGGTCATTGTGTAATTGAACCGGTCAATACTGGAATATTCGAGTGGTTGAGTCAAGTCCGGCACGAGTATCTTCACAAGTTGTTTTCACGCTACTCTCTTAACAGAGATTATGGAACAAGTGTACGGACTACCTACAGTGTAATACCCTGTAACCCCCGGAATCGATGATAAAGATTATGGAAGCGCATTCTGAGTTAAACGGGCCCCGAACAGGCAAGGATAAAATATTGTTTCTAACGAGCACTATTACTGAGTTGAGGAATCGGATGATGCTAGAGAAAGCGGCCAATGGTATAACAACAAAGAAAATTGTACCATTTCTGAGAAAGCTCCTCAAACCTGAGAAAGATGTCGAAGAGTTCGTTGATAGATCGTTTGGAGTGATCATCCAGAAGTAATCAGACTTTGGGTCCAAGACAATGTGAGGGTCGCGCCAGATACAACCAGAAAACTGTACTTCGAAAACCGTACAATCAAACCCGTCTTCAGAAAGGTTGTGAAGAGTCACTGGACACTAAAGACCACTATTTTGGCCATCCTGACCGCACCTAGGAGCAACTCATGGAGGCACACTAACAATATGAAAATATTGGAATCCGAAGAAAAGAAAAGGTATATTGAAAAAGAGATGAAAAAAGGATACTCTCCTTTCTACATTCTTGCGCGTGGGAACCCTACCCGAGATACGTCGACCCAACGTGTGCTACAATGATTGCAGATCGGGCAAGGACGTTGTTAGCTACCTCTAACAAAATTATTTTCCCATTAACGCCCGAGTGAGCCTATTTCTATGAAAATCTCTACTTATTTTCGCTCTTCCTCGGGAGAGCCGGCTCCGAAGTAGGACGAGTATTCGTCCTTATGCTCCGTCTTGAAATGATGCCTTACCCAATCCATATCCAAGCATTCAGTTCCACATAGTGCACAGATTTCAGTCAACTTGTGCAGAGGGCGATCAGAGATTCATTGAATAATAAATGTCGTGGAAAATCTGCGTTCCAGAGGTCTTTCATGTGAATTTCCATCCTCGGACAAAGACCCGTACTGATTCTTGGGTAATTGTCTAAGTATAACCTTCTCTAACCTCTACTGTTAATGATTAAGAGGATAGGTATCATTCTTATTCTTGTAGCAATAGCCGCAGGACTTGTTTTGGTTCTGACGCCTGGTCAGTCTGGTCGACCAGCGACAGCATCAGACGGAGTGAACTCACTTCAGGATGATATGGCTAAAGAGCCGTTCGCCAACCCCGAAATAGATCGGTTTGACATCGTAGAGGTGTTGGCCGCAAAAGAAGGGGACATCGTTGGTGGACGAGGTGAACAATTGATGATTACGAATGGGATAAGACATATAGTTCCTATGAATGAAATTACGAGATTATTACCGCCAGATAGAATCCCTTCAATTGATAACCCACAATACATATCATCTTCAGATGCTGACATGTGGCTTGCGAACGAAGAATTTGTCCTTGGGATAAAGCGAAATGGAATCTCGCGAGCTTACCCGTTGCAGATTCTGGTATGGCATGAAATCGTGAATGATAACTTCAAAGGAGAACCTCTGTTGATAACCTACTGCCCATTGTGCTTTACGGGAATAGCATTCGAGCCATTCATTGACGGAGAACCTGTACAATTCGGCACTTCTGGTAGTCTATACAACAGCGACTTGGTAATGTACGATAGACGGACTTCTTCTTATTGGAGTCAGATAACGGGCCAAGCGATTGTGGGCGAGCTTGCTGGTCTTACTTTGGAGAAGGTACCAATAGATACAATCCGATGGGGTGATTGGAAGAGGATCCATCCCGATACAGAGGTCCTATCACGAGAGACAGGTTTCGGCGCGGCGTACGGACGGGAAGCATATCCGGGCTATTATGACCGAGGCGGCCCTAACTTCCGTGTCGCAGAGAATGATTCAAGACTCCCTGCAAAGGCAATTGTATACGGAGTATTCAAAGATGGATTCGCTCGAGCATATCCAGAACAGGCGGTCGCGGATGCGGGTTACCAAGCGACTCTTGTGGAATCGGCGGTGAGGTAAACAACGAATGGCAGACCAGACGCTTGCTGAAA
>JACZWF010000062.1 GCA_022572285.1 Nitrososphaerota archaeon
CATATCATCGCACCAACTTGACGAAGTCCAAAAGATATCAACACATGTAGGAATGATCAATAAAGGTAAGATAGTTTTCCAAGGCACCACTCGCAGTATACTCGATGCCTTTGCAAAGGACTACTCAATCGAAGTGGAACTAGAAACCCTCGACCGGGAGATCCTTACGAAGATTGGCCAACTCGACTACATAGATAGGGTCAAGGTAGTTAATGGGAGGATTCACATTAAGTTAAACGAGAAACGTGATCTCAGAGCGACTCTTGCTGAGGATATCATCAAGAATGGAGGCCGTCTTATTGGTATGGCTCTCCATGAGGCCACCCTAGAGGACGCCTTTGTTGAGACGTTAAGGGGGGAAATCCCGATCTTGGAGAAGAATTAGAAGGTGAACCTAGCAAGTATACGTGTTATCGGCGTATACGAGTGGCGAAGAGCGCTTGCTCGACGAAAGGTCGCACTCCTTGTCTTTTTCACACTCCTCGTGGAGTTCCTCCCATTTCTAGTGCTCAACCTCCTCCCAATCCCGGATATCCTAGGAGGAATCACCGGTATGATGTGGTTTGTCGGAGCAATAGTTCCCCACTTTTTCTTCCTTCAGTTCACTGCGTTACTAATTGGATCGGGTGCAACTGCTGAGGAATATGAACAAGGGACAGCGGATATCATTCTGGCAAAGCCGCTCTCGAGAACATCATATCAAATCGGCAAGTTCCTGGGCGGCCTGAGCCTATTTTCGTTCATAGCACTACTGACAACAGTACTAGCTATCGTCCTGTCGACCCTGACCTTTGGAGTCCAGATGAACTTGCAATTTGCGCCTCTTATCTACCTCTCGATCATCTTCTCAACGCTTGTCTTCTTTACATTTGGATTTGTTTCGGGAGAGATCTTCCGGTCTCCAGGCCTTTCGTACCTAGTCTCCAGCTCGATCTTCATTACATCATTCATCATGTTACCATTCCTTGTTCTAGCGAATGCGCTGACAGGGGCAGAGATCTATCTAAATCTGGGAAGGGCGCTTCCTACCTGGAGTGTTCAGAATCTGCCATTGACGGTCGCCGAGACACTTTTTCTGGATTCAGATGAATTCTTATCTATTCTATCTTTCGGGCCTCGTATACAAGGGACGCTGACACAAGCAGTTATTGGGGTACTTGCGTACAGTTTTATTGGAATTTCGATTGCCTTCGCTAGATTCCTGTTGACCGATGTAACGAAGAAATCCACGCAGTAATAGTGCCTATTCTTATTAGGCAGAGGCTATGGGGTCCCCTCAAGCCGGGGAGTGGCCGTGGCTGGCCGGGGTTCTAGCGCTCGATAGCTCAGCCTGGTTAGAGCGCCAGCCTCCCAAACACGGGCGTAACTCATAATCTGGAGACATGTTTGCCAGAAGTCGCGGGTTCAAAACCCGCCCCCGGCATCTAGATGCGTATCCTATCCAGGAGAAAACTAAGCCCATAGAAACCGGCATATGCATAGAATAGGTTGAGAATTATCTTCCCAAAAATTGCGGCCGCAAGAGCCTTGGTCTTCGGATACCTCATCATCCCTAGTGGAATCCAGAGCAGGTCGTCAGGGGTGAGGGGGGTAGCAGCAAAGAGTATTATCAGCACTACACCGTACTTATCTAGCCTGACTCTCCAAGAGTCCATTCTTCCCTTGATCTTATCGGAAACTATCTTTCGACCACCCAAACCAATGTAATAATGAAGGTACTGTCCAATCCCTGCTCCAATGCCCCCGAGTAAGCCAACGAAGAATGGATTGAGCTGGGTTGCCAAAAGTGGGATTACTATGAAAGAGGGAAAGATTGCTATAAAGAGCGAACTCGATCCCAGGAATCCTGAGAGAAAAGCCCCCAGATATCCGAATCCCAAAATTAACGTTATTATTGACTGAATATCCAAGTGGTCATATCATCTCAGATCGTGGGAGTCCCCCTCACCAGGTGTAGGCCTTATTCTCTCTGCATCGGGTGTGGAATCTTTCTCTCAGGTTTGTCCTTATTTTCTTTGGCTGCCTTTTTTGTTATCCTTACGGTGTGTGGTCTATTCTCCCTCATCTCCTCGACCGTGAGAGTCAAGTCTTCCAATTCAACCTTGTCACCCTGATTGGGTAGGTCTTTTAGGAAATCGTGGAGCAGGCCGTTAATTGTCGATGAATCTGTCCCGTGAGGAAGGTCGATATTAAAGAACCGTTCTACGTGGTGTATCTCCGTGTCTCCATGAACAATTATGCTGTTCCAGCCAGACCTGCGGATTACTCTTGGAGTAGCCTCGCTCTCATCAGCTATCTCCCCAACTATTTCTTCAAGTAGATCTTCAAGAGTTAAGAGTCCTTCCACCCCACCGAATTCATCTACAACAATAGTCATATGCTGACGTTTGATCTGTAATTCTCTAAGGAGATTTCCAACGATTTCCTTCTGTGATACAAAGAGAGGAGGTCCTGCAATGTCGGTTACCTTTGTATTCCCTTTCCCTTTTGAGTCTGCTACCAGCAGCTCCTTGAGACGAACTATTCCCACTACTTTGTCTCGTGAACCTTTGATTATCGGAGCTCGAGAAAACCTGCTTTTTACCAGTGCGCCAATTGCCTCCTTGACTGTGGCGCTCGACTCTAACACGAACATCCTCAATCGAGGTGTCATGGCCTCTCTGGCAGTTATCTCCCCGGACTTCAGAACCGCGGTCATAAGTTCTCTTTCATGCTTTTCTATTACCTTTTCCTTCTCACCGACTTCGATCATTGTTTTGAGATCTGCCTCGGTGACCGTAGGCACTCGATTAGATGAATTTCTCGTGAGGAAATCGGAGAGTTTTTCCAAGGGTAAGACCAAAGGGAGTAGTATATAGCTTAGGATCTCAATCGGTCTTGCGACGATCAGAGATAATCTCTCGCTATGAATAGTAGCATAAGACTTTGGTGTAATATCACCAAAGACAAGAATTACAAGTGTCATAGCTCCAGTTGCAATCCCGAGTCCTGTAGATCCTAGAGCATCTACCGCAATTATAGTCGCTAGCGCAGCTGCTCCGACGTTGACAAGGTTATTGCCGATTAGTATGGTGATGATAAGCCGCTTTGGTTTCTGTTTCAACCGATAGAGGACTCTTCCTCCCCTCTTCTTCTGTTCCATCAGTGATTTCGCCTTTATTTCGGATAACGAAACAAGAGCAGTCTCGCTACCAGCGAAGAACGCCGAAAGTGCCACTAAGAACGAAAGGAAGCCAATCTGTAAAGGATCTACCAAGCTTACGTCCTTAAGACTCCCATATTTCGGGGGCGAATATACCTTTCCATCCTAAGATATTAACATCTACCTGGAAGGGGTAATGGAAGATGCCTCGAATCGAAATCAGACTTCCAAATCCTCCAAAGCCGGCAGGGTCATACATCCCAGCAGTACGAGTCGGGAACATTCTTTACATTTCAGGGCAAATTCCATTTGTAGATGGGGAAATCAAGTATAAAGGAAAGCTAGGTAAGGATGTTACTGTAGAGGAGGGGTATCAAGCCGCTAGAGCCTGCGGGCTTAATGCTCTCAGCGCGTTGAAAAACGAAATAGGCGATTTGCATAGGGTACGAAGAATAGTCAAACTCTCTGGCTACGTGAACGGCACGGAAGGCTTCATAGACCAGCCCAAAGTGGTAGACGGTGCTTCCGACTTGATGAGTGAGGTGTTCGGCGACGTCGGACGTCACGCAAGGATAGCTCTCGGAGCCAATTCTCTTCCGCTGGGCTCAGCAGTGGAGATAGACCTGATTGCGGAGATCTCAGAGTAAGATCTCTTTTCCAAGAGAGGTTCGAGGTTGACCAGAATAGAGCTCATCGAAGTGAAAGTTGAAAGGAAGAGCGCTAATTTCGATCTGGTGGATGTCATACTAGACGCCATAAGGATAAATAGGGAAGAGGTTCTTGACGGAGACATTTTAGCAATATCCAGCAAATTTGTTGCAATGGCGGAAAACAGAGTCGTGAATCTCTCAAAAGTTCAGCTAACGGAAAGGGGAAAACGATTGTCGCGTGAACTCGGGATAGCGCCCCCTCTAGCAGAGTTGGTGGAGCAAGAGGCGGATCTTGTTTTCTCCGGTGTTGAAGGACTTGCGCTAGCAGTGAAAGATCACGTTCTTACACCAAACGCAGGCATAGATCGAACGAATGTTTTTCCAAATCATGTGATATTATTTCCAAGACATCCGTTCGAGTCAGCGAAATCCATTCGATCTGCTATACTAAAAGGAGTAAATCGATCCGTGGGAGTTGTCCTCACGGACAGCAGGCTCATGCCTACCAGACTCGGAACTACGGGCGTAGCAATCGCCGTGGCTGGGATTCAGGCTAGCAAAGACGAGAGAGGGAGGAAAGATTTGTTTGGGAATATACTCAGAGTCACACAGAGAGCGATAGCTGACGACATTAGCTCCGCTGCCCAGTTGCTGATGGGGGAGGCAGATGAAGGAATACCGTTAGTGATTGTGAGAGGGAGCGGTATCGAGATTTCAGATCGAGAAGCAAAAAGGGACGGTATGTCGGTCGATTACAAGGATTGCATCTATGTTAGAGGACTCACCGATTCCTCTCTGATAAAAAGGCTCGAGGGTCTAGCTTAGACTCTTACCTTCACCACGTCAAGGGCAAAGTCCTTCAGAGAAAGATAACTTTCACATTGAGAGCATTTTCCGCGGGCAGCTTTGAGGACGTCCCTAGCGTATCTAAGCTCCATCCCCGCATAGATATAGGCCCCACACTTTCCACAGGCTATCCTAAAGGTCAAGGTGTTCTTCGATCCGTGTCAACAATTAAAATGGTTTCGGAACCCTCCTTCACTCTACCAATCTAAATATCTCCGATTTCTCCCGACACGTGATGGATCCCGAGATCGGTAGATTGGTCGAGAGTATCCGAGTCGATCGGATAAGCGGAGCGTCTGGCTTTGTCAAGAAATGCGTTGAGGTGTTCCAAGTAACGATCAAGAAGACAAGAGCCGAGACCGCTGACCAATTGACCGAAGAATTATGGGATATTGGGAGGAGCCTGATTAGGTCGAGGCCAACTTTCTCAACCGTAATTAACCCGGTTCTATTTCTCCTAAACGAGCTGGACCATTTTGACGTCTCAAATGGCCAGGTGCGCTCGCTAATGAATCACATGACCTCGTTTTCACAAGAATTAATGAGGGAATATACAATCTCTAAAGATACGACTGCACGAAACGCCTCCAAGTTGCTAGAAGGCGTGAGATCTGTGCTTGTCCACAGTTATTCTGGGACTGTGAAAGAGGCCATTTTGCTAGCCGATGTTAGACCAAAAGTATATTGTACCGAGTCCAGGCCAGGCTTTGAAGGTAGGAGGCTAGCATCTGAGCTTTCATCTCTTGATTACGATTGTACGGTGATTACTGAAGCCTCCGTTGCTCATCATCTGAGTGACGTGGAAATGGTTCTTGTTGGGGGAGACTGCCTCTTTGATGATGGATCAATCGTGAACAAGATGGGGACCAAGATGATAGCCATCCTGGCGGAACATGATGAAAAGCCATTCTATGCTGCATGTGATTCCTGGAAGATACTTTCAGATGGTGCAAGGCTATTGCATGTGCTCGAGGAAGGCGATCCTCGCGAGGTTCTCGATTCTACCATTCATGATGAGGTGAAAGGCAGGAATGTATCTTTTGACGTTACCGAACCTGAGTTGATAAAAGGAGTTGCTACAGAATTTGGCGTCATTTTGCCAACGGCTGTATCAAGATATGTTAGGGAGACCGGAGCAACAGCTCTTCATCTTCTCTCTTCCCCGACATAGCTAACTCCCAAAGGTCACAGACCAGATGGCTAACCCCACCGAGCCTGTAGAAACCCGAAGTTCGTGGGACCCTATCGGGATATCCGCATTGACTAGCGAGTACAACCTGGGAGGTCCCGTAATCAGGACATAACTCCTCCCCTCCCCATCGAACAAGAGGTCAGGACCGGCAAAGTATCTGGGAACCACTTCGTTATCTAAAAAGACAAACGCAAGAAAAGAATCCTCATTGCTTTCCGAAGCACCCATTACGGGCGAAGCGCTCCTTCCCCTGTAAGAGATTTGGAAGAAGTTCACTCCGTCAGGGCTACCAAGCGATCTGTAATGATCAACTTTCTGTTCCCATAGACCGTTCAGGTAGATTCCTTCCCTTGAATGACTTTCGCCACCATCCACAAAATTGGTTCCATCGACCGCTCTATTCACGACATCTCTTACTGCATAGAGCTCCCTGGTCTGATCTCCGACAGCTTCCCCGAGGGCAGGATTAATGAAGCGGTCATCATCCTCAAGTGGTATATGTGAAACGTCTACACCATTCTCCAGTAGTAGAGCTTGGATGTTCCTCTCGGTCTCCATATAGGCCCCCTCACCAATGTGATCGTAACGCAAATTTCCTTCAGCATCAAAAAGATACTTGTGAGGCCAATATCTGTTCGCAAATCCTCTGAAAGTACCATGGTCGTTATCAATAGCTACGGGGAACTTTAATCCATAAAGTTCAATCGCATCTCTGACGTTGTTTATTTCCTTTTCAAATGCAAACTCTGGAGAGTGTACTCCTATTATGATGAAATCTTTATCTGAGTACTTGTCGTACCATGAATTCAAGTAAGGAAAAGTACGGATGCAGTTAATGCAGCTATAAGTCCAAAAGTCCACGAGAACGACCTTTCCCCGGAGAGATTCCATTGTAAGTGGGTCGCTGTTCAACCATCCTTCGATGGCTACAAACTCGTATGGTGAAGACGTAACGTCTAGAGCCCCGCCAGGAAATCCTTCCAGGTAGATGATTGAGCCAATGACACCGGCTAGTACCACAAAGAAGGCAAGTAGCTTGATTTGATTATTCATGGCATTCATCAGAGAAATAAGCTGAGGAGACGTGAAAAGTTATCGGTGAAGACAACTATACCGAGCCCGATTAGCAGGGCCCCAGAAAGAATACTAACTATACCTAATCTACGGTTAATCCTCTTGATTAGGTTAGCTGATCTTGCAGTAAATAGTCCGACTATAAGAAAAGGAACAGCCAGTCCGATGGAGAATACTGTCAATAATGAAGCCCCCGAGGCAATTGTACCCGATGAACCTGCGAGTACAAGAATGCTTGCAAGAATCGGTCCTACACACGGAGTCCAGCCTATTCCAAAGGAAGCGCCTATGAATGCGGAACCGAAATACCCCGTCCTCTGCTTTAGGGATTTTATTTTATATTCCCTTTCAAGGAAAGGAATCGTGGGGAGGATCCTCATGGTATACATCCCAAAAATTATAATTATCACGCCTCCCACTCTCGATAGAAGCAATTGAAAACCTCCAATCTGCTGGGAAAGGAATGAGATAGATGATCCTAATAGCACGAATATCCCGGCAAAGCCCACCACAAATAGTAGAGAGTGCTTGAAGACTCTTAATTGTGCTCCTCGTGCGTCTTTCCCGTCTAGCTCTGCAAGTGATACGCCAGAGATATGTGCCAGATAGGCAGGAATCATTGGGACAATGCAAGGAGAGAAAAAGGAGAGAACTCCAGCCCCCCCAGCAATTGCTAGTGTCAAAGGATCAGCTGCCATTGTTTAGTCTCGTCGAAGGGAGGCATTTCGCATACAAAAAGGGTTTTGCCAATTCATACCCATATCGTGACTAGAGGTCGCTCTTTTTCTTCGATTCTAGCCTTTTCAACAAGTCAGGAAGAGCATTTAGCTCAGTAACTGTGTTCTGAGCTCCGGCCTTGCGAAATTCTTCAGACGTAGCTCCGTCGTGCACAAAGCCAATGAACCTTGCGCCTGCATTCCGTGCGGTCTCATAGTCTCTTATCGTGTCACCGACATATACGACGTTTTGAACATCAACATTCAATTTCTGACAGGCCAAGAGTAAAGGCTCCGGATTAGGTTTTTGCTTGGTTGTTTGCTCAGGAGTAATTATGACGGAAAAGAATTGTCTTAGATCGCGCAGAACCTCAAGTGCATGATCAAGCCTTTTCGAAGTAACAATAGCTTTAGAGACTTCCATCTGTTTAAGGACATCTCTTATATGAGGAAGAAAGGGTAGGTTGGCATGGGTTTTCGGGTTAACCTGATCATAAGTTGGTCTTGCTTGTGGATTATCCCCAAAGAGCAGCTTCAGGTTTATCGATGAAGGTTGCCCTAGTAGTTTTCTAACTTCTTCGTTGCTGGGGACTCTCTCACCAATGATCCTGGCGGTTTGCTGATAGGTATCAAAGATTGCCTGATTTGAATCGACTA
>JACZWF010000244.1 GCA_022572285.1 Nitrososphaerota archaeon
CTTGCGATGGCCCTAATCCTATCTTCAAGACTCTCAAGCTTTCTTCTTATTGTTAGGTCATAGCTAATCACTTTTCCCGCGTATCTATGGTTGAAGTCGATCTGAGTCCTTCCTGAACCCACGAACCTTACAAAGCCAACCCTTCCGTCCACTTCAACTTCGCTCCCGGCAGTAACCTTGTCAGCCCTTTCCCCTAATCGTCGGATGGGCATCATCCTAACCTTTGAAGGATCTCTCAATCCAAACCCTTTTTCAGGATCGATTTCGATCGAGAGTCTATCTCCAACGTTAGCAGTGGCCAATGCTTCATCCACGCCTTTGAGGACCCATCCATCACCGACGGCTATCAATCGGGCTTCGTATTTTCGCGTCGGATCGTGAGACCCTAACCTCTTCGCTTCTTCCTCCACAGTTGTCTCGACAAGATCACCAGTATCTTTGACGGTGGCGGTATAATCCGCCAGAATGAGGTCTCCTTGTTGCATTGACCAACTCGGCCCCTCTCACATATAATAATCTTGGTCCGATAGGTCCATACAGAAAACCAAAAGGTTATGTAAGTTTCGAAACGATATTGAAGAGAAAAAATTTGCAGAAACTTATAATGACTCCTGGCCCGACGAATGTCTCTACTGAGGTGATGCAGGCCATGCTCCACCCAATTATTAATCACCGTGGCCCTGCTTTCGCAGCGGCCATGGATAGCCTATTGATCAAGGCCAAGAATACTTTTCAAACAAAGGGGGACGTCGTGGTTCTTACCTCTTCCGGGACAGGCGCGGTAGAGGCGAGTATCACAAACCTACTAAGAGATGGAGACTCAGTTCTTGTAACCGCGTTTGGGGAATTTGGCGAGCGTCTGGCTGACCAGATCCAAGATGTTGGAGCAACAGCAATAAGGGTTGAATCTGAATATGGGAATACTCCAACCCTCGACAATGTAAGGGAGGCATTCGAACAAAACGAAGAGTTGAAGGCTTTGTACGTAGTGTCAAATGAAACCTCGACCGGGGCAAGTATCAAATGGCTGAAAGAGGCAGGAGACTTGGCATCCAAGGCAGGCGCTTTCTTCGTTGTTGATGCGATCTCGAACTTCGGTGGCGATTGGATGCCCGTTGATGAGTACAAGATAGACATATGCTGCGCCGGAAGCCAGAAGTGTCTTGCATCCCCTCCCGGCGTGTCTATGTTGTCTATTAGCGAAAAGGCCAAGCAATTCATTGTTAACAACCCTCCTAAGAGGCATTACCTTAACTTGCCGAGATACTTCAAATATGCAGAGAAAAATGAGACACCCTTCACACCTGCTCTTCCTCTTTACTTTGCTCTGGATCGATCACTCGAGATCATACTTGATGAAGGGCTTGATAGGGTGATTGAACGGCATGCAATCTGTGCGAATGCCTTCTATTCAGGCCTGAGTGAAATGGGCCTCAAGATGTTTGCAAAGACCGAGGTAAGATCAAATACAGTCATAGCGATAAATTATCCTGAAGGGGTTAATGACAAAGAATTCAGGGCTAAACTGGACGCTGACTACGGGGTTATTTTAGCAGGTGGTTTCGGGCGTTACCTTGGGAAGCTTTTCAGAATTGGCAGCATGGGAGTGGTTGGGCGCTATCACGTCATAGCGACTCTTACTGCAATTGGAATGACCTTGAAGAAAATGGGATTTGAAGCTAACGTTGATGGTGCTCTTTCATTGAGCTCGAGTATATTGTCCAAACTTTCCAGATCAGCTTGATAAGCCTCTAATTCGCGCTTCACCATCTATTTCCGTAATGACGTCTTCAACAGCATTCGGCACAAGTCTCCTCCACTGGCGACGATTGGAAATCCTATTCCTGACCTCAGTACCCGAAAGACTTCCTCTACGTACTAGGGGTACTTCAAGCACTTTCACTCCTTTTTCCGAGAAGAGCCTAGCTGAAAGTGGATCGTTCGTGAAGACAACTGAATAGTTCATTGTATACGAATCAACATAGGACACCCAAACTGAATGTGCCTCAGCATCAGGAATCGGAACGATCATGATCCGGTGACAATC
>JACZWF010000245.1 GCA_022572285.1 Nitrososphaerota archaeon
GAAAGTCAATTAAGGACCAATCATCGCTTAGCTCCTAAGAGTGTTTCTCATTGCTCCAGTCACAAAAGGACTTTTGGAGAAATAAGCTGGAAGAGATAAAATCCAAGAGAAAAACCAGCGATAAAGGGCAAGGAAGTCGAAGGAAATGGGAGGATCAAACCCTTGGGCCCTGGATGGATAGATCTCCAGAACGGAATAAGGATTTTCAGACAACCTCAGAGATACCGGTGAGCCGTGTCTATACACCTGATGACCTGAAGGACCAAGAGTATGAAAGAGATCTAGCCTTTCCAGGATCATTCCCTTTCACAAGAGGGATATACCCCACGATGTACCGAGGGAAAATTTGGACTATGCGGATGTTTTCCGGGTACGGATCTCCAGAGGATACGAACAGGAGGCTGAAGTATCTGATAGAGCAAGGAGAAACGGGATTGAGTATAGCCTTCGACATGCCAACTCTATACGGATTTGATGCAGACAATCCACGATCTGACGGAGAAGTCGGGAAATGTGGATGTAACATTTCGTCATTAAGGGATATGGAAGTCTTGCTTAGTGGAATCCCGCTGGAAAAAGTAAGCACATCTATGACGATAAATGCTCCAGCGGCAATCTTGACCGCAATGTATGCAGCGGCCGCAGATCTTCGTGGCATTCCTTCCTCTGAACTTCGAGGGACAGTTCAGACAGACATACTGAAAGAGTACATCGCGCAAAAAGAGTGGGTATATCCTCCAGAGGCTCACATGCGGATCATTAGAGATTTGATGATATTCTGCACGAAGGAAATGCCCAAGTGGAATTATATCAGCATCAGTGGCTATCACATAAGAGAGGCGGGGGCGAACGCGGTTCAAGAGCTTGCCTTTACTCTAGCCGACGGATTCACATATCTCGAGCTTGGGAAGGAAGCCGGGCTCGAGGCATCGAAGTTTGCGCCAAGATTGTCCTTCTTCTTTAACTCATGCATGAATTTCTTCGAAGAGGCCGCAAAGTTTAGGGCAGCAAGAAGAATTTGGGCCACCGTGTTGAAGGAGAAGTATGGCATTAAGGATGAAAGGGCCTTACTCCTAAGATTTCATACTCAAACGTCTGGCGCCTCTCTGATGTGGCAGCAGCCCCTGAACAATATAGTGAGAACCTCAATTGAGGCTTTAGCAGCTGTCCTAGGAGGGACTCAGTCTCTCCATACGAATTCCTATGACGAGGCGTGGGCCCTTCCCACCGAACAAGCTGTCAAGATTGCCTTGCGAACTCAGCAAATTATCGCGGAAGAAACTGGGATTACTGACACAATTGATCCTCTCGGCGGATCATATTATGTAGAATGGCTGACTGATGAGATGGAAGAGCGGGCGTACGGATATCTGGATAAGATAGAATCTCTAGGAGGTGTAATCGAAGCGATCAAGAAAGGATACCTACAGAAGGAGGTGGCTGACGCAGCATATAGAGCACAACAAAGGATTGAGACTGGTAAGGATATCATAGTCGGGGCTAATGAGTATGTCGATAAAGGGGAGAGACCAATTGATACCCTCAAAATAGATGCGGCCGCCCAGAAGCTGCAGATTGAGCGACTGCGGAAGCTGAAGGAAGAGAGAGACATTACGAAAGTTCATGACTCTCTAAGGCGACTAAAAGCTGTCTACAAAGACGATGCTGGGAACAGCATGTATGAGATACTACGGGCGGTCAAGGCCTATGCAACTCTTCAAGAGATTGTTGATACAGGTAGAGAGGTATTCGGAGAATGGCGGGAGCCATCGATTCTGTAGAAACGCGTGAGGGGTGGGGGTTGAGTGTTTCATTAAACAAGAAAGTACGAATTCTGGTTGCTAAACCTGGCCTAGATGGACACGACCGCGGCGTGCTGATTTTATGCCGGGCGTTGAGGGACGCAGGTATGGAAGTAATCTATAGTGGACTTCTCCCAACACCTGATGAAGTCGCCCAGATGGCGATAGACGAAGATGTTGATGTGGTAGCTCTGAGTCTTCTCAATGGGGCACATCTCACAGCCTTTCCTCAAGTCGCGA
>JACZWF010000003.1 GCA_022572285.1 Nitrososphaerota archaeon
CACTCTCCGAAGGAAATTCTCTCAGATCGGCCCTCTCGACTGACCTGGACTCCTTCTCCATAGCTATTGCAGAGAACCGCCAGCACCCTTGCGTCGTCATCTTGGGCAGCTGCACGTAGTGAAGGTGCTAGAGCAGTTCCCAGTAACAGTGACGCAATTATTGTTATGTAGACCATATGGATGTATCTGTTGTTTGGAAGTTGAAGTGAACTTATGTTCATAGTCCCGCATATGAGGCATACTAAGGTATTACATTGAGGTTAGAATAATTCTAAGTTTACGAAACGAAACAGTTGACGCATGACTCTTCTACCGGCAGCCTCAATAATTCGTTCCAAGGCTCCATAATTCGTTTTACGCTTCACGACCCTAATATAGGTGGCCACCCGAAAGTAACAAAGAGGTGGATCAGTTAGTTTGAAACTTCACGAAACTACCCAGGTTGGAATGATGAATATCCCATGATATTCGACACTCAGTCTAAATCCAATCCCAGAGAGGAGCTTCGTCCTATACCTGGTCCTAAGGGCAGTAACATTCTATTCACCATTATGCATTCAGCTCACCGAAATAGGTTCGATGAAACTGTTCTACAATTGTTGATTGCGCGCGCTTTGAAAATCTATGCGGACAATTAACAAGACAAGCATTCGCAATCTAACCATTCTACTAGGAAGTACGATGACCGTCTTAGCAGGTGCCCTCCTCGCCCCAGCTCTGCCGGACATGGCTGAAGCGTTTCGAGATGTTCCAAACGCAGAGTTCTTGGTCAGACTTACTTTGACTATGCCTGCTCTCTTCATCGCAATTGGCGCTCCATTCGCCGGGATCTTGCTGGATAGGATAGGGCGGAAACCAGTTATCGCGGCCTCTTTGGTACTCTATGGTATATCTGGAACCTCTGGGTTTTTCGCAGACTCTTTACTAGTTATTCTGATAGGAAGGGCGTTCCTTGGACTCTCAGTGGCTGGACTAATGACTGGATTTACGACCCTAATTGTTGATTATTTTAAGGGGGCTCGACTAAACCAGTTTTTGGGTTATCAAGGAGCTTTCATAGGTCTCGGTGGAGTGGTCTACCTCCTCCTCGCCGGATTGTTGGCCGATATCGGTTGGCGATTCCCATTCCTGATTCATCTCGCTGCATTTCTCGTGTTGCCAGGCCTCTTGTTTGCCATTGATGAACCTGCTAGAGCGAAAGCTAGTACGGACTCAGCGAATCAGAAGGCGACTTTTCCCTTAAGACCCTTCATCATTATTTATTCCATCACCTTCATTACCATGGCAATCGAATTCGTAATTGTTCTTCAGTTACCTTTCTACCTAACGGCAGTAGGAGGCGCTACTAATAGTCAAGTGGGAATTGCCCTAGCTGCCCAAACGTTCGCAGCAGTCTTCACGGCTCTTCTATACCGCCGAATCAGGGCACGACTATCGTTTCTGAGTATCTCAGCCTTCATATTTCTCGCGATTGGAATCAACCACATTATCATATCAACAACTGCGTCTTATGGCATCGTCTTGGTAGCCTTGTTAATTGGAGGCCTTGGCTTGGGAGTCCTCGCCCCGAATCTAGGCGCATGGGTCGCGTCCACTGCTCCATCTTCTATGATGGGTCGAGCGATGGGTGGCTTCGCAGTGTTCCTCTTTGTCGGACAGTTCTTCGCCCCAATTATCAGCGAGCCACTTATAGTACAACTGGGATTCAGTGGAGCTTTCGGTATACTGGGTTCGATATCAATCCTGCTAACTATCGCCATCCTCGCATTAGTCGGGTACAAGCGATTCATAGCGTATGGACCATCTAAGGTTCAGGGGAACAAATTAGCAAGCGAGTCATAAGATAACCAAGGCCTGAGGCCTGAGATGACGGTTAGTTACAGACCGATCCTAGTCACTACGATACTTTTTCTGAATTCTTTCGAAATAGAACGACTTTTGACTACCGTTAATCACTTTCTCCACGTGATATAGTAGAACTATGTATGCCGCATTATCATTCCCAGGTTTTGCGATTAATCACTCTTTCCCATCACGACCCATTCTACGATAGGCATATATCCCACGTACCTATAATTGCCAGATATCATCATCGGGGCTAAAGAAATTGAATGACATAGAGAATAGGATCGTCAAGTACATTGCCGAGAATGGGCCTTCGAGCCCGTATGAATTCCATATAGAGCCAAAAAGGATGGAATATGGAAATATATCCGCATTCAAATCTCTTCATTCTGCTGGCGTAATATTCCCAATTGGGGAGAAATCCGAACACGGCGGCCAGAAATTCGATTTCACGGCCTTGGGTTCACTATATGCGCTCCACCGAGGTAATTTTGACCTTCAAAAAGCTAAGAGCTATTGGGGCAGGACTACAAAGGACGAGTATATGGCCGCAGGAACAGAGTTACTAGATCGATTCGAGAACGAGTTAGGGATTGAAGAATCTAATATTAAGGAAGAAATGATTCGCATGCTACTATATGACCATGCGAGAGGCGCGACTCATCATCAGATATTCACTCAACTCGCTCGGGTCTATCAAAATCATCCCGCTTTGGACATGCTCAAAGATAATCCAATAGTTCAAAATGCCGTCCAAAGACTTCGACCCTCGTTTATCAAAAGCGATCTCTCGACGTTAGATCAGATGCAGCGCGCGCGCGCGATGCAGAGGATAGCGGACACAAAAAAGCGTGGCAACTCTAACCCTCACTCTAACTTGGGACCTTAATCTTCACACTAATCTGCAGTCCACGAACAGCTCTCAAAGGCCTTCGTTATATGCGCGCGCTAAATCGTGTAGACCCAAATACTCTGCATTCCGGATCTCAGATTGCTTGTACCACCTGAAAAAGCCAACATATTCTGGGAAGCAGATCAACAAATGAAGAATACCATTCTCACCCAAGTAGAGCCAGCTTAAAAACCGCAAATTAATCAGACTAAATTGACACCAGGCTAGAATAGTCAATTTCCGTCTGCGAGAAGGCTAATCCAATGCCGGGAACATTATCTTTGCGTATCTGATTAGTTACTAATTACTATAGTAAACTAGTAACTAAACTAACAGTTGCCCGCTTAAACTTCTTGTAATAATATTTTTACTACTGAGGATTTTTAGTACCCAGAATAGGTCTTTCATGAGGAAAAGCGGCTTTCGGGACTGGTTCCGACAAAAAATTGCAAAAAGTTTGCCATGGATTTTTTTCTTCAAACAAGTTAAGCCGCAGTAGCTCACCATTTCTCTGCCTAAAGAAGTCTTGCACTTCAGTTTCATATTCAGCTATGTCGGGAAGATCAACGATGTCAAATCTCCCATTCGATTGTAACCACTCCTCTCTGTTAAATTTCCCAATGGAAACCAACCAATCTTCCTTCTTTCTAGTTGTAAGAACATATTTAGGATCAGGCCTCCCTCGGTTTTCCTCAAATAACTTTCGATAATTCTTATAGTAAGAGTTGTCAACTACGAAGGCCTTCTTCGAAGACGGAGCTAAATAATTCATTTGTTTGCTTTGGAGAATACAAAAATGAGAACCCGAATATCCCAAAATTTCCAAGGCCTTCGATATACTAGTTGTACCTGTTCTAGGAAGTCCTAACCCAATAACCTTTTGGGACACAGCTTTCACACCGAATTCCAAAATTTAAATCTCTTTAGGAGATCTAGTTCAATGCTCAGTCGGAGGTGCTCAACCAAAGAGCATACCATTAACTAGTTATTCGGGTTGCTTTTAGATATTTGTGGGAGGAATAGATAATATAATCAAGGTCTCGATCCTGAAGATTGGCTTCATCGGCATAACTACTCTGATAGAGGCCATACTGGATGAGAGAGCTTCTAGGAACGATATCGCAGTTTTCTCAGTCTCCTCGGGGTCGAAGATGGATGAGAAGGGGATCAAAATAGTCGAGGAGATATCATCGGCTCTTGAAACGGACCTTTTTCTCCTAGTCTCTCCGAATGCATCCCTCCCAGGTCCTAAAGCGTTTGCAGAACGGCTTGCAAGCCGTAAACCGACTATCTTGATATCGGATGCACCAGCCAAAAAGATCATTGACGAGATTAAAGGCAAACTGGGTTATCTTATCATAGAAGCAGATCCGTTAATTGGTGTAAGAAAGGAGTTCCTCGATCCCGTCGAGATGGCAATCTTCAATAGTGATGTGATAAAGGTTCTTGCAGTGACCGGGGTAATACGAGTTTTACATTCAGAGATCGATAGAGTTATCTTGGAACTTTCATCCAATGGCCACGCTAGACTCCCATCCTTAGTGATCACCAAAGATGTCACGATGACCAGCTCTGGCTTTTCAAATCCATATGCAAAGGCAAAAGCCATGGCGAGCTATGAAACAGCTCGACATGCGGCAATTCTAGCGTCTGAAGGTGCTTATCGAGAGAAGAATCGCGAAAGGTACTTAATCTTGGTGGCAGCCGCACATGAGCTATTAAGAGATGCAGCTAGAGTAGCAGATGAGGCGCGAGAATTAGAGAAGGGTAATGACTCTGTATCAAGGATCATTCATGAAGCCGATGGAAGTCAAAGAGAAAAGAAAAGACTGATAGATGATTTCCCAAGATGACTTATTAGACGGATTATCAATCCATATTCCCATCCAATAACTCGATGAGTAGGATACTGCTGGACAAGGAATCGTAATCTGGCTCAAAGGATATTAGCAATCACGCGGTGGGCTTCTCCTAATGAATTCCCGCCGAGTCAGGAACGTTTCCGCTACAATCGGTATCGTTTTGATTCTGGGAGGTCTAGGGGGTTACCTTTACTTTTTGCAGGATCAATTAAATGATGCTACTTTCAATATCGACAAGCTGAGGAGAGAGATATCATCTATAAATCGAGAACTTGAGAGAGAGTCATTTTCGGCTGGCAGAGATTCCGAGGGACAGGCTCAAGTCCCGAATCAGATCCCATCACGGTCCGAAAGCGAGTTATCTGACATAGCTGATCTCTATGAAAGGGTAAGAGAATCAGTCGTATCGATACAAACGGCAAATAGCCGTGGGTCTGGATGGGTATTTGACACCGAGAATCATATTGTGACTAACAATCATGTGGTTGCAGGGGTATCTGAGGCAGAGGTGACATTGCATAATCGCATTACTTTATCTACCATTGTAATTGGCAGGGACCCCTTTAGTGATCTTGCCGTGCTTGAGGTTATCGACAGTTTGATCTCATTAACACCACTCCCGTTAGGTGATTCAAATGATATCAGAGTTGGCGAGCCGGTAATTGCAATAGGAAATCCATTTGGCTTTTCCGGATCTGTGAGCAGTGGAATAGTCAGTCAAAAGGGGAGGCTCTTTCCGTCCCAAGGCGGATACTCCATTTCTAACATGATTCAGATTGATGTACCCATTAATCCCGGCAATTCTGGAGGACCTTTAATCAATATGCGTGGCGAAGTTATAGGTATTACCACTGGCGCTATTACCAACACTGGAGCCTTTAGCGGAGTTGGTTTTGCAATTCCTGCGAGCACATCTAGGAGAGTAGTACCTGAACTAATTCAGAATGGATTCTATGAACACCCTTGGATAGGAGTTGCTGGCTTGGATATCGACAAGTCTATCGCTGAAGTCATGAACCTTGACCGCAATAGGGGATTCCTCATAACTTTAATATTTCCAGGTAGCCCTGCTCTTGAGGGTGGGCTAAGAGCCGGCAGTGAAAGAATCATCATCGGAGGAAATTCAATCAATATAGGAGGCGATGTAATTATTGCTGTTGATGGTAGAGATGTATTTCAACTCGATGATATCATATCGTATATTGATGAGAATAAGAGGCCCGCAGACGATGTCATCTTCACAGTCATTAGAGATGGCAGAGAAAAAGACATTACAGTCATGCTAGGCGTAAGACCTCCTCCCTAATAGATCAGCTTCATCTAGTAATCATCATTGGAGCAAACATCATGACAGACGGTCATCTTGAAGCCATCTGGTTGACACGATACACAGAATTCAGACCGCGTTATTTTTATACGTACGACACGCCTCGAAAAATTGACTATGCCATTCTCTATCGATTCAGAAGGGAAGATTCAAACCATCAAAAGGACGGGTCAGGATATTTTAGAGACCATTAAGAAGGAGAAACTAATATTCGTAGATCTTCACTTCACCGACGTTCCTGGCAAACTTCAGCATACGACAGTGCCTGCGAGGACTATTGACACAACATCGTTTGAAACAGGTATACCAAAGCTTGACGGCTCTTCGATTAGAGGCTTCACATCGATTTCTGAGTCAGATATGATTCTGAAACCAGATCCATCTACCTTCGTTGTGATTCCATGGTCCAATGAGGATCATAAATACGGCAGAGTATTTTGTGATGTCTTCTGGGGGTTCGGACAGGGGAGGCTGTCACGAGATCCGCGTGGTGTTGCTCAAAGGGCCGAAGCGCACCTCAAGAGCTTTGGATTCGATATTTCTTATTGGGGGCCAGAACTTGAGTTCTTCGTTTTCGATAAGGTGACATGGGATACATCCACTCCATATAAAAGCCAAGGCTATAGTATCGAGAGCGAGGAAGCTGCATGGGCACCTACTGGTACTAGCTACCCCATTAGATTCAAAGAAGGGTACTTTCCCGCTCCCCCCCAGGATACTCTGATGGATTTGCGAAACGAAGTTGTTAAGCTCCTTGAACAGAATTTTGGGATACTTTGTGACGCTCACCACCACGAGGTATCGACGGCTGGGCAAGGAGAGATCAACATGCGTTATGATAGCTTAACGAACATGGCAGATAACGTGCAGACCCTCAAGTATGTTGTCAAAAACGTCGCGCATCAAAGAGGGAAGGTTGCAACCTTTATGCCGAAGCCCATCTTCATGGATAACGCTTCTGGGATGCACGTACACCAAAGCTTGTGGAAAGATGGAACGAATACTTTCTATGATCCTGATGACCAGTACGCCGAATTAAGTCAGATAGGTCGCTACTATGGTGGGGGACTGATGGAACACAGCAGAGCGTTGGCATGCATAATTGCTCCTACGACCAATTCCTACAAAAGGTTGGTCCCAGGATTTGAGGCGCCTGTGTATATCGCATGGAGTCGAAGAAACAGGTCTGCTAATGTTCGGGTGCCTATATACGAGAAAGGTCCAGCCTCATCTGCGGCAAAGAGATTAGAGTTCCGATGTCCTGACCCAACAGCTAATCCATATCTTGCCTTCCCGGCAATGCTAGCAGCTGGTCTAGATGGAATTAAGAAGAAAGTGGATATAGGTAATCCAGTTGACGAGAATATCTATCTTCTTTCCCCTGAAAGGAGAGGGGAGCTTGGCATCAAAGAGCTTCCAAAAGATCTGGGTGAAGCAGCAGACGAACTAGAAAGCGATCAGGAATTCCTAAAACCTCTCTTAGGCTCAGATGTCATCGACATAATGATAGAGAATGCTAGGGCTCAACACCTTGAAGTTAGCATGCGACCACACCCGCACGAATTCTATCTGTATTTTGATGTCTAACGCTAAAAGTCGACAACCACATTTAATTTACACATACCCTTTAGGAGGTTGGCGACGATGATTTTCCGAACGAAGTACAACGCGCTCACGGTCAGAGGAAGAGAGAGAGAAGAGGCTCTTCCCACGATTTTAGCGGAATTCTTCATAGTATTCCATCTAGAGCTACTCCCAGGTTTCTGGGACAAATAATTAAAGAACGAATTACTATTACTCTTGCGTATTGATTCGCTGGTTAATCTGATCGGACATCATATGGTTAGATACCAGGACCTTCACAGAATCAGCGCCTTTCAAGGATTTGATGCGTGATTTTATGTCATTTGAGATCTGCATAGCAAAGATCGGAGGGCAATATGGAGTCGTCGCGTGATACTTCACCTCGATAGAATTACTGTCACCGATATTAATCTCATCAATTAGACCCCATGAATCATCCTCACCCATTTCCAATATTGGCATGTTTATCTCTGGATCGACCACGTCAGCTATGGCCTCTAAAATCTCATCCTCATTAATGGGGCTATCCATCCCATTTGAACAGTTGTTGTTGAATTTAAACCTGTAGTCTAGCAGGATTAGACGATATTGACCGATTCTTCCAGTATGACATTGATTCCGCCTTGTGTTAGCTCATAGAATCTTGGTTGAGTGTCATGTTGTATGCCCATCATCTTCCCTACTTGGATAATATTAAAAACGCGATTATCTCTATTTACCTTTCGCATAGAGATAACTCCGTGGACGGCGCGCGCCTTGTTGTCAAGAAGTTCATCTAGGCCTGGCACGCCAGTTGGGGAGTACTCCATCTCGTCGTCGGGTGTGAATTGGGCCTCAGCATTCTGTATCTCTCGAATGGAAGATAATGTCATATTAGTCAGGGAATGGATTTGATAAGATGTGTTAACTAACAGGTGTGACAGGCATAAAAGACCATAATCATTTCAAATTCAACAACTTTAGGAATGATAACGCGAGCTACAAGCAATCGTTGATATTATTTGATACTACGCATGAGGTGAAGAGAGTGAAGGCAATATCCGTGATCCGAGCAAAATTTCTGGGAGAGGTCTACATCGCATCATTCGGGATCTGCTCAGCGTACTATAGTGCCTTTCTGCGAGGTTAAACCATGCCGTTGCATTCCTATAGATCTACCATGGTTAAAACATCGGCGAGCTAGCCGTCGAATAGCTCATACTTCGGTTTCTGGTTTTCAGTCAAGCGAGGAATAATGGAATAATCGTTGCCTCCGACCTTGTAGATATCATGTTTGGAAAAGATAGATGTCCAAGAGAGAGCGAGTTGGAGGAAAGGAGAGTCGAAAGGTCGTTTTCTAACCTCAGAATAATCACTACCCAATTACGAAAGTAACCAAGAGCTTGTGACATGCCATCACGAAGGGTAGTACCTTCTTCATGGTCTGTCGCACTTTGACAAATGCTCAATTATGTTTGAACAATAATACATAGAAGTATAACAAAAGAAGATCAACCTGGTTGTGACAGAGTCAGATCTCCACAGATTTCTGAAAGCAGCTGCCGTTAGAGTCTTAGAGCAAGGCGGATTTACCATATATCTTGAACCAGGATGGTCTCCTATTGAATTCGTCAGCTGGAGCAGGTACAGGCCAGACATCTTGGCTGCAAGGAGGAGAGGGGAAGGCAACGAGTATACACTAGTCGAATGCGAAACGAAGCCGAGATACCGGAGAATTCTCGCCAAGAACACCGGATCTATTTCGGTCCAAGCAACGCTTCTAGGAAAGACGAAGATCAGCAAGGTATTGGTCATACCTACCGGAACCCTAAAGGCGCTTGACATGAAGATAAGAAGGAACTGGACGATCTGGCTGATGAGTACCAAATCAGGAGAAATCAAAAGAACAATTGAATCGGTTGGTTCTGAATAACCCCCAGAATAATCTGGGGGACCTATCCCATATGGTTATATCTTTCTAAATTTGGGCTTTAGACAAATGCCGCTAAATCCAATACTCAACAAAATTCACAAGATATTTGAGAAGGAACGAGGTGGAAATCAACTTGATAGTCTACCACCAACCTTGTATAAGGAAGTTACCGATTACATTAGGAAGACTAGAAACGGTTCGGAAAAGGAGGGTCAAAGTACTAGAGAGCTAATCGCTTCGGAAGAGCGAAAGCTCCTTGCTAGAATAACAACCAGGTTGCTTCAGTTGCGGGTAAGGAAAATTATTCGTGGTCTGAAGGAGGGAGAGAGTCCAGCCCTAACGCCAGAGGAGAAGTATATCATAGAACCCTTAATAACCTCTGCAAAGCGCGCCCTAAGACTTGAAAGAGCTATTGCAGACGGCCGAACATCGTTTCTGGAAACGATCATAGAGAAAGCAACCTCCAAATATTCAACGGTAAGGTTCCTAACTGACGCACCTTCGACTGTCGGAGTGGATCTCGTTAATTATGGACCTTTCTTGGCTGAGGACGTGGCGTTGCTTCCAATGGAGAATGTAAGACCATTAGTCATACAAGGGATAGTCCAAGAGCTAGATATTGAGATCTAGTCTGCTTCAGACAAAGTTCTTATAATATTCCTGATAATGTTATTCACGAATTAATCGGTGCTCAAATGAAAGTTCCCAAGGAAAGGAGAAGGTACTGTCCGAGATGCAAAAAACATACTATACATACTCTATCATTATACAAGAGAGGAAAGGAGAGGAGAAGTTCCTTGGGTGCCAGGCGTCATGAAGAAGACAGAAAAGGATATGGCGGCCAGAAGTTTCCTGAACTTAAGAGAACTGCTAAGACCACCAAAAAGCAAACCTTGAAACTCAAGTGTAAAGAATGCAATCGGCAGACAATGACATCAGGACTAAGGATTCGGAAGCTGGAGATAGTAGCTTGAAAAGAGAACGAATACCAATCCCCTCCCCTCGGAGCGCCTTTCTCCTTATCCAGTGCCCAAAGTGTGGGAACGAGCAAGTCATCTTCTCATCCGTTACTTCAGATGTCAAATGCTCTACCTGTGATTCTATTCTGGCCGAGAGAACTGGAGGAAGAGCCAAGATCCTGGGCCCCATAATCAAAAGGGTAGACTAGGGAAGAGGTCATCCTTTGTGGACGACTCTGGATTTCTTTCTTGGATGAATAGTTATTAAGTCCCCCAAAAACTCACGTTCGTATCAGGCGAGTAATGTGCAAGCGGTACGACCTCTCCTCTCTAGACTAGGCAGCCGATTCCAGAGGCCTGAGATGAGTAGGAGATCGCTACTACTTTCAATGGCTTTGGTTGCGATCTTTGCGGCAGCGCTAATCGCAAGAGTATATCCTGCGAGGTATGGGTACTACCTCAACGAGTTCGATCCATACTTCGATTATTATGGTGCGAGCTTCATTGTCGATAGATACGATGCGAAAGGGATCCTAGGATTTGCGGACTATTTCTCGTGGAGAGATTTCAAGACTTGGTTTCCCGAGGGTAGAGATGTAGCAGCAACATCACAGGTGGGACTACACTTTGGCGGTGCGGTTCTATACATTATTGCCCGAGATGTGTTTGGTGTCGCGTCTAGTCTGTACGATTTTCTTGTCATATTTCCGGCGGTCTTTGGAGCATTAACAGTAATCCCTATCTTCCTCATAGTAAGAAGGCTTATCGGCCCGAGCGGGGCGATTCTAGCTTCGCTTATAATCGCTTTCTCTACCCCGTTAATTACTAGAGGGAATTTAGGATGGTTCAAATCAGAGCCATTTGCACTCTTCCTCGCGCTAGCGGGGAGCTACCTCTTCTTGACTCTTTACGATTCCAAGATGAACTCAAGACGTTTCATAATGACTGCCATTACATCTGGATTCCTACTGGGATATGCTAACACGGCATGGGGAGGATCCCTCTACTTTACAGTTGTGTTTGGTCTCTTACTACTTTTCTCCCCATTCTTGGCAATAGACCATCGGAGAACGGTTTTTGGCGGGGCCATCTTTGTATCCATATATCTTCTTTCTAGTGCGATGTTCCCAAGGCCAGGCCCAAGTATTATCACAAATCCTGCAGGCTTTGCCCTTTTAGGAGGGCTGGGCTTTGCTTTATTATCTTATATAATTAGGGTAACTGTCCCCGCTCGCGAGTACATTAGAACGTTAACTAAAGTCATTGTCGCCGCAGGCTTGTTTGGTTTGGTAATTTTTAGTTTCGGCATTGTCTCAGATATTAGTGGCAGATACCTGACAGTAATCTACCCATACTCTCGAAGCGGAAATCCACTCATAGAGTCGGTTGCGGAGCATTTCATCCCTACCGGTTCTCAGTTCTTCACAGCATATATTGCACTTATTCCTCTGGCCGCGTTTGGTTCCTGGATGCTCTTCAAACGAAGGGACATTAACTCTGCATTTGCATTGACGCTCGGAATTTCGGCGATCTATATCGCCTCCTCGTTTTCTAGGCTGCTGGTCTTTTCATCCATTGCGTTTGCAATTCTTGCGGCAGTGGGTTTCGCAGAGATAACATCCACCGTCATTAGGCCTTCGCTGATCTTAGGGGGCAAGAAGAAATCTCATGTCTATCAAAGCAGATCCGATGTGAAAATTCTATATTCAATCTTCATGATCGGTTTGCTAGCACTACCTGTGATAGCACCGGGCGCAACAAATGCGATTTCAGGAGTAGACTTTCCTGTGAGTATAGCAAATGCGAGCACCGGGGTAAGAGGAGAAAGATCAGACTGGTTTGAGGCACTAGCTTGGATGAGAACTAATACTCCACCGGATGCGGTGATAGCAGCTTGGTGGGACTATGGATACTGGATAACGGTAATGGGCAACAGGACTAGCTTGGCTGATAACGCCACGATCAACTCGACAAGAATTGCAACTATTGGTCGTATGTTTATGTCCCCCGAGAATGAAGGTGTGGAGGCGTTAAGATCACTAGGCGCAGATTATGTCCTAGTCTTTGTAGTTGGGCAGAAGATAAACCAAGGGGCGGCAGGGGACATAATTGTCCTAGGAGGAGGAGGAGATGAAAGTAAGAAGCAGTGGTTTATTCGGATAGGGGGACTTAACATCGATGACTTTCTGGAAACAGATGAATTTACACCAAAGGCCTCATTCTGGGAGAATACTCTCCTTGGAAAGATGTGGCCATTCGAGCCAGGTAGCTTCATAGATCAACAAGGAAACTTAGTTGCAGGACAATGGGAGGAGGGAAGAACAGCTGTCTATTCTTACTCTATGAAGTATCTTCCAGATGCCGGAGGACCACTAAGGCTGGCTTTTGCCTCCTCTAGTATAATGGAGGATGCCCCACAGGGGATCTTCACAGGAGTTCTGATCTACAAAGTTGTAACAGATGAGGAAGCCAGCGGGTCTTCACCATAGTCATTTACATAGCGATCCTTTAACCTCAGTCTCGCATACTTGTCATCAGGGGAAAATTTCGGGGGATGTGGAGATATTGTCTTTCCAGTACATTTGGGACACTCAAGTCGAAGAGTGTAGGTATGGCAATGTGTACATGAACGAAGAAGTTTGTACATTGGGGTACTTATCGACCTTGGTCTTGGTTAATCTCTCTTGAAGGAAAACTTCCCTTTCTTCTTCACAATAATATCCTTGGCTTTCTCAGTAGCCGCAGCAATCACTTTTTCTGCAGTTTTGTAGGTTTCTGCTGTCACATCCAATTTGTAGCGCGAAGACCCCAGATAGGTAACGGTGACTTGGGCGCCTCCAGTCTTCACACTTTGAGCGGCTGAGAGAGCTTGGTGAATTAAGCTCCTGCCATCGGGTTGATCTGTAATTATCTCTACTTCTCCTTTTATTGCGACGGACGGAATCACAATCTTTTCCCTTGCAATCTCGTCTAGAACCTCAACGAACTCTGGAGGCAGATTGAGGTTCTCAACTACTTTGGGTCCCTTCCTAACGACCTCCTCCAAAGCGGCGTATCGTGAGTCAAACTTATCTTCTAGATCTTGTGAATATTTTTCGATCTCCTCTTCACTCAAATTCATTTTGTTACGAACGTTTTCAAGAATTACCTTGGCGCGATCTGCTCTTTTTACGGCGATGAGTTTCTCTTTTCTTTCTTCACCTGAGACCTGTCTAAGAGAAAGGTCGATCTCAGCTCTTGCCTTACTGGTTCTGATGACTTTCAGGACACTTTTTTGGTTTAGCTTAATGAATCTGTAGACATTCCTAACCCACCCCGTAGAGATCTCTGATACATGGAGAAATCCTCGCAGACCTCGGTATTCCTCTAGTGTGACATATGCTCCGTGCGATGTAATCTCTCTGATAGTGGCCAGGACTAGTTCTCCCACTTCTGGCGTTTCCTGAAGATCAATAGCCATTCTATTGCTACTAGTTTGAGAAAATCATCCTTTTAGGCTTTGTTGTAGCTCCAAATAGGGTAAGGTTTACCTTTCGTGCTAATTCGGGAATAGTTGATGAAACTCGGGTTTCAACAGGCAAGCCACACTTTTCGAGTGCCTAAAACTGAGATATACAACACTATCCAGAGAATTGCGCTTGAGGCTGAACATCTTGGTTTTGACTCGTTCTATGTAATGGATCATCTAATGCAAATACCAGGAGTTAATCCTCCAACGGATCCGATACTTGAGGGTTGGAGCACGATCGCTGCCTTGGCTGCTTCGACGAGCAAGATTAGACTTGGCACGATGGTAACCTGTAACACCTTCAGGACCCCCACGTTACTCGCAAAGATTGGTGCGACAGTTGATAACATTAGTCGTGGGAGACTAATAATGGGAATTGGTGCTGGTTGGTATAAGGAGGAACGTAGGGCATATGGTTATCGCGATCAGTTTCTCGGAGAGAGATTTGGAAGACTAGAGGAGAGCCTCCAGATATTAAAATTAATGTGGACCCAAAAAAGAACAAAATTCTCAGGGAGATATTATCGAGTTGAGGATGCAGTTTGTAATCCTACACCGATCCAGAAACCCCACCCCCCAATCGTGGTCGGTGGTGACGGTGAAAGAGTTACCTTAAGGATTGCCGCGAAGTATGCCGATGGATGCAATGTCTTTGGAGGAGCTGATCTCGGTATACTTAGAACGAAGCTTTCTGCACTCAAAGAGCACTGTAATGAACTCGGCAGAAATTATGATCGAATGTGGAAGACTGGTTTAGGACGCGTGATAATTGGGAAAGATGAGAGTGAGCTTAGAGAAAAGATCAAACGATATGTTCCCAGAGAGCCGACAACAGGAGCGACTGGGATTACAACTTTTGAAAAACGGTTACAGAGATTCATCATAGGTGACCCCGAAACATGCATCGAAACAATCAGAAAAATATTTGACATAGGTCTTGATTACCTAGTAGTAAACATGCCTGATGCGGAAGATCTACATACTCTCAGACTTTTTGGAGAAAAGGTTCTTCCCGCATTCAGCTAAACGAAGGCAAAAGACTTGAAATACAATCGGTATAACGCGACATGAAGTTTTTAGTGCAAAGAATATCTCACGAGGAGGTCTCAATTATCACAATGGTAAAAAGTTCGCACTTAAATACTACATAGGATGATGCGGGAGATCGGGGAAAAAAATGGCTAAGAAGAAAACAACAAAGAAGGCCAAGAAGACCACCCGAAAGAAGAAGTAGTTCTGCGATCGACGCGATAGGCGTGGCGTCGTTCCGGGATTGGCATGGGAGCGCTCCTACCCATTTTCTTTGAGCTAATATGTTTGGAACGTTCCACTTTAATTGTGATAAAATTTATTCATCATGACCTGGACATTTCGACAATGCCGAGATCAGATGGAGAATCAATTCAAGATGGATGTTACTACCTTCATAAATTCGGATTAGGCTATGATGAGCTAGCCAGCATTTTTGACATAGAAGAAAGGGAAGCAAAGGAATTTGTAAAAACATTCAAGCAGAGAATCGACAGGGGACAAATTCAAGAAACTGCGTTCGATATGAGCTTCTGGGAAGACGTAATCAATGAATCACGGGAGGGGTTGAGAGTCACTTTAGTGAGTGCAGAAGGTCAGTTTTACCATGGACGTAGGTCAGATCTTGAGAGGATGAAAACCGCCGAGCTCCTAGCCCTCTTTGACATAAACAAGGACTTTCTCATGATGGTCCCACAAGTTGCCCTGGACACACTGAAACAACACAAGATTGGTTATAATCCTCTTCTTCCTATCAAGCAGGTCCAGGAAAGTGTAACAATTATAGAAAGTATCTTGGGAAAGAGAGGAGATCGCAATTCTATTGCTGACGTTTCACAATAGAATGGATAGATCTGCCCATGGTGGCCGAAACAGCCTCAACAAATGCCTCTGCAAGCGTAGGATGGGGGTGAATTGTCGATTCAATATCTTCAACCTTCGCTCTGAGCCTGAGTGCGAGACAGGCTTCACTAATCAAATTTGATGCGTCAGCACCAGCGATATGCACGCCTAGGATGAGGGAGGTCTTCTTATCGATTATCACCTTGACTAAACCCTCTTTTTCCCTTGCTGTGAGAGCTCGTCCGTTTGCTCCGAATTGAAATTTTCCGACAGAGATGTCGTACCCCTTATCGATGGCGGCTTTCTCGGTTAACCCGACCGAGCCGATTTCAGGAGTTGTGAATATGGCAGAGGGTATGTTGTTGAAGTCGAATTTTTTGTTCATTCCGGTACTACACTCTGCTGCTATAATCGCCTGTGACTGCGCCTTGTGAGCGAGGTAAGGTGGGCCAATTGCACCTCCGATAGCAAAGACATTATCCACATTAGTTCGCAAATGTTCGTCGACTTTAATGAAACCTCTACCGTCCATCTCTACTCCGATAGAATCAAGCCCTAATCCGTTAGTGTTAGCTCCCCGCCCGACAGCAACGAGAACCTTGTCTGCAGTCATTCTAAGGACCTTGTTACCAGTGTCAATTGACAAGAGGAGTCCAGCGCCACTACGCTCTGTACCACTAACCTTCGAGTTAAGTAGGATCTCAACACCCAGCTTCTGAAGAGATCTAGAAACGACTCGCACCAAATCAGGTTCTATGCCCGGAAGTAGAGATCCCGAGATTTCAATAATGGTTACCGTAGATCCAAGCTTTCTATACATGGTACCAAGTTCGAGTCCTATTGCTCCTCCGCCAACGACAACTAGTCTCTTTGGAATCTCATTCAGCTCGAGAGCTTCTTTTGATGTAATGATGCTTGGGCTATTTGTCGACAAACCCTCAACCAGAAGCGGATGTGATCCTGACGCCACAATGATCGATGATGATGTGATAGTTTTCTTGCCTCCCCGATTCTCCATAATCTCGACCTCTTGGTTAGAAGTAATCTTGGCTTTCCCATAAATCAAGTCTATATCATAGTTCTTACAAAGAGATCTTATTCCTGAAGTTAGCTTTTCAACCACGGAACTCTTCCATGCGTGAAGTTTTTGTATGTCGATGTTGACACCATCTATATTAATCCCTATTTCAGCAGCATCATCTAACTTTCCTAATAGATTGGCAGCTGCAATTAGAGACTTCGACGGTATGCAACCCCAGTTAAGGCACTCTCCTCCAACAGTCTCTTTTTCAATTAACGCGACTTTCTGGCCTAATTGGGCTGCCCTTATCGCAGCAACATATCCTCCGGGACCAGCCCCAATTACGGAAACATCGTTGTCAGATATGTCTATCAACCCAATCGAAACTTCTTAGAATTTGAGTCTTGATCTTGACGGAGGAATAGATGAAATTGATGAATAGGAGAACTACAAACCCGGCAACGGATATTATAAGAATTTGAGCTATAGCCTGAATGTTCGGGGTAAACGGTTCAAAAGTAGGTTGAACCTCAAGTGTAGCTGTTACGATTGTATTATTAGACAACACTATCTCTTTGAGATAGACACTACCTGTTAGAGGATTCAGGAAGTTTTCAACAGGAGCGAAGTCATCAGTAAGGATTACAGATCCAACATTATCGATAGGTGTAACATATTGACGTTCAAGAATATCATTCAAATTAACTTTCACGAAATTATTCGCATTTTCTCTCACTTCATCAATGTGGAGTTTAACCCCGTTCTTTTGAGCTAGCACCATTACATTTTGAACGATTCCCCCGGCTTCGCCAGAAACAGGGTATATTTTGATTGAAGAATAGACATCCTCCATCGTCTTCAATTCTGCCCTGAAGAGATCAGAGGTTCTGCCTGTAAGAGAGGTGATCATATTTGAGATGAGTATCCCATCATCTGACATACGGCTGTAAGCGAGCTCATGGAATTCTCTTGTCATCAAATGAAAGGGGACGTAGCTCTTTGCATATGCATCTAGAATAATTAGATCATATATTCGATCCGATTTAGACAAGAATGTCCTTCCGTCCTCAGCGAAGATTCTTAAACGAGGGTCGTCGGGGACACGGAAGTACTCCTTTGCGACCCTTATTACCTCAGGATCTACCTCGACAACATCCACGTTCATATCAGGATAGTCACGTAGAAATTGTTTGGGGCCTGAAAATCCTCCTCCACCGATAAATAACACAGTCCTGATCTCTGGGCTGAATGCGAGACCAAGATGGAAGTATTTGGTATATTGGAAGACAATTCTATCAGGATCCCTCAAGTCCATTGCGCTATGAAAATGGTTGTCAAGTAGGAGGGTCCTAGTACCCGATATCGCATCATCTTGGACGATGAGTCTGTGGTATAGAGTATCCTTCTGGTAGATTATACCACCGGTACTTGCTTGACCTGCAGCTGAGAATACCAAGGAAATGGAGATGACAACCACACTAATGGCCCGGAACCTGTTAGCTAAGCCGACTAGCGACGCGACTATCAGTACCGTGCTTAGAGAATAAAGGATTGTACTTACTCCAAAGGCTGGGACAAGAATGAAGGCGGTTCCAAAAGTTCCAATAATACTACCGACAGTTGAAAGTGAATAGATATTTCCAGCTGTTCTCCCAACCCGTGCAAGAGACGCCGTACTTAGTTTAATTGCAAAAGGAGAGACCGCTCCCAGCAAGAGCGACGGGATACCAAGTACCATCATTGCTGCCGCTAGTGGGCCATACCTTTCTCCCAGATTTAGTGCAAGAACAAACCTAAAAATATCTGCTGAGAGGATTGTTAGCAATAATGTGTAAACACCCGCTCCAAAGATTAAGAGAGAAAACGAAGAGTAGGATGAATTGAGGTCCGCCCTTTTTCCTCCATACCAGTAACCGATGCTTAGACCTAGCATAACTACTCCAATTAGGCTTCCCCAGACAAAGAGAGTACTCCCATAATACGGAGCAAGTAGCCTGCTCCCAAGGAGCTCAAGCGTCATCACTGAAGCCCCGGCGGTCAAGACTTGGATCCTGAGGATGACGGGGAAATACTTAGATCGCTCGACCCCTAGGAGTTGCATCAGTTTCTCTGCTTAACTATCTATATTAAACGGCTTGCCTAATTCAGACTCTCATTCGCAAAAGCAATGCTTCGTATCAGGGAGAATTGACACCGAGGTCATAGAATACAATGTAAATCGGATATCTTCGAAAATCTGAAGTGGCTTAGGAATGAACAGGAGTATTGCTATCGTTGGGATAATGATGGTCGGATTTGCCCTAGGTTTTGGAGGATTCATGATTGTGCCTGCAATCCCAGCCATTATTTTGTCGATTCTCTCCTCGCCCGAATCAGTAAGAGCTATGCTAGCAGGGATGATGGGATCTGTTTTAGCAACCTCAACACTGATAATCTGGGAAAGACGAAGTAGATAGAATGGATAAATAACTTACAAGTCGTCTTTTTTATAGTGGGCCGATCGTCTAGCCAGAGTTAAAATGACTCCTAGATTGGTCTAGGACATCTAGCTACGTCTGAAGCTGGTTAAGCTCTGACACGGCGAATGTTGGAAAACAGCTATGGTCCCCGGTTCAAATCCGGGTCGGCCCATACCTAACATGGTTTAGTTTGTCCGGAGTTCCATGGGCGAATGCGGATACGAACGTGAGTAGGAGCACGAGCTGGGTTGTTGAGAAAAGGCGAATAGTAGATGTCGAGGCCCCTCCTTCGATTCACCAGCATAAAGGGTTGGTATCTGAGCAGGGCTGAAGATGATGGCAGGCGCGCGCGCGCGCTATACTCTCAAATGGAGAATTACAGATAATGAAGGCTGGAATGTTTCGTGATGTCACCTCGAAGCTGGAAGAGCTTGAAGCTAACAGTAAGAATGTGGTCTCTAAGGAAGAATTGGAGAAGGTAATAGGGCTCATCGTCAGCGGCTTAGAATCAAGGGTTGGACAGCTTGAAGAGCATTCAAGATCAGAATTGAATTCGCTGAAATCTAAGCTCAAGAACTTGGATCACCAGATCTATTTATAGAAATCTAAGTCGGCTTTCAATCATGTGCAATGGTTCTTCCGTAGATATCTAGGATGTGTTCTTCACGTCGTGTGAGATGCAAAGCCAACTCTTTCAACGGGTCCTGACAAATCCAATATACATTAAGTGGCTTGTTCGTCTTTAGTCAGTTGAAGCTACAGGATAGCCCCAAAACTCATATTACAAAGGCATTAGCTAGCGAACGAATTGGTTTAAGAGGGAAAGTGATATCAATGGTCAACAGGTCACTCGACGAATTTCCTGAACTCCTAAACAGGAGAATTACGATCGGCTTGACCAGAGCATATGAAGGGAGCGCAGAATTGGGAAGTTCCGTAATCCGTTTGAATCCTAAGAATCTAAGCTTCTTCACAGTTGGACATGAACTAACTCACCTGCTTCAGGGAGATGGAATTCCATTTGGGGAGAAGGCGTGTGACATTTATACAATCGCGCGATCCTCTCTCTTTCTAGATACACCACCTGGCTACCTAAGAATTGGCCGAAATGCTGAGAGATCTTGGAAAGATTACTCGAATTCCGTTCAAGAACTTTGCAGGAGAGCTATCGAGTATAGACAATCTCATAGGAGATACATAATGTGGTTGGAAGCGAATCTCGTTTCTCTAGGCAAACATCGAGCAAGCAAATTGCCCACATGAGGAAATAGAGTAGATCAAGTGACTTTTGAACGTCTACAAGATATAATACCGAGCTAAATGCCAGTCTTTAGACGTATTCCACGGATAATCAATATATTAAATGCCATTAAGAAATTTCCTGTGAATGAATTAATCACCATAACGACGGGTTCATTAATACAAACGACGGGTTATTACCGTTGTGAAAAATGCCAGTCTGAAGGGATAGGAGGAACAGTCTTCCTGACGAAAGGAGATACCTGTCCATCGTGTAAAGGGCATAGAGAGGTTACTTGGCTTATGACCCGGGCTTATTGAGAGGATAAGTAAAATGTCGCAGGTGCTACACACGTCGGAAACAGCCTTTGAGAATGACGTTTTGAAATCAAACGTCCCGGTCGTCGTTGATTTTTGGGCAGAGTGGTGTGGACCATGCCGGGTGATAAGTCCAATAATTGAAGAACTTTCCCAAGAGTACAATGGCAAAGTCCAGTTTGCAAAAGTAAACGTCGATGAGAGTCCAGATCTTGCCGGAAGGTTCGGAGTACAGGGAATTCCAACCCTCATCATTTTCAAAGATGCTAAGGAGGTTGGAAGATTAGTGGGAGCTGCCCCCAAGAGTCGTCTAGCTCAAGAGATTGAAAAGATTCTCTAATACACGAATATGATCGAAGTTACCGGCCCGATTCAGGTGACTTTGAGGCAACTTCGAGTATTCCAACCCTGATATGCGAGACATTAATTTCACCTTCTGGAGGTGGTAGTACGATCTCAAGATCGTGAGAGCCAGGGATGCTGGCGTTGAAGTCCAAAACCAAGCCTATCCTGGTTGGGCCAATATCAATATCGAGGTTGTAGCCGAAAATACGAAACGTCACTTCCTCGTCCGATTCGAAAGTAAAAATAATTCTCTGATTTTGATTGACCAGTATTCTTGGTATTGAGGAATTGGGGTCAGTGAAAGACGGATCCACAATTAGATTCAAGTCCGAGATTTCAAGCTTAATATTCACAACCGGATCTCTTGGGTTCACGAACAGAGGAAAGATGTAGAATAAACCGTAAACGCTTGGGACTATTACCAGAACAACCACTAGGACATTTCGTAACGATCTAGTTCTCAGAGTGAGCTTGTAGAGGTAGCCCGAATTATAAGTGTAGAATCGTGACCGTCCCATGAATAATCTCTAAGGATCGAGTTAAACTCGTTAAACTCAACGGCTACAATTCTTGCGGGTTAGTCAGAGATCTTGAAGGTCCAGAGCAAAGCAGAGATTCGAGAAATGTAAATTCCCCTAATGAATCTTTCGACTCACAAAGCTGATATATGGATTCGCAAGATGTGCTTTGTCATGTCATATCAAGAAATAGAGCTGATCAAGGGAAAGCCCGAGAAATGTAGAGCCGGCGGCAAGAAGGCAGTTAGAACGGCTCAATAGATTTGTGAACTTACGAATTGAGGTCTTTGCACTAATGGTGGATTTGCGTACAAGCTCGTGGGCTCTCGCCAATCAAAATTCTAAAAGATAAAAGTCCCACCAAAACCTTCGATCAAGGAGCTAGGAATACACTTGCGAGAGAGATAGATTTTTCCAAGCAGTAAGTCTTATATATCTGCCGCAGATATATCGCAGACATGCCTGATAAGGGTTTTCGCTCGGTAAATGTAACCCAACAAGTTTGGGAGAAACTGAAGTCTAAGGCCAAGCAAGAGCAAACTAGCATCTCTGCCTATGCAACTGAGGTTCTAACAAGTTTCATAGAGGCCGACGAGAGACTAAGTCACTATGCCCCGCTTATAGAAGTCGTAGCTTTTGAAGGTAATAGTGTAATTCTGAGGGATAAGAAATTAGCCAGAATAGTCGAGGTTTACTTACATGAAAAGGAGCTGTCTTGCCGTCATGATGACTCAATGGAGTGTGTTCATGTCGCCTTCTGCCAAGCACTGCCGCAAGTACGTAGGTTTGTGAGGTGAATATTTGAAATGAGTCAGAACATGATCGATCTGCGGCTTGAGGATCTAGAAGGAATTGGTCCCGTTACTATGAAAAAATTGAATGAAGCAGGGATAGATTCGGTGCTTCAACTTGCTGTTGCCATTCCTGACGAGTTGATGGACGAAATCGGAGGGACTAGAGAGAGCACATCGGAACTCATCACCAAAGCACGGAAGACATTGCAGGAAAATAATCTCGTGGAGCGGGAATTCATGCCAGCTTCAGAAGCTTTGGAGTCGAGGAAATCGATCCTTCGGTGTACAACCGGCTCGGAAAACTTAGATGCTCTGCTAGGGGGTGGAGTCGAGACCCAGGCTCTAACTGAATTCTATGGAGAATTCGGTACCGGAAAAACTCAAATTGCTCACACATTGTGTGCGACTGCTCAACTCTCTCCAGAGGAACATGGACTTGGAGGTGGCGCGATCTATATCGATACTGAGTCGACTTTCAGACCTGAAAGACTGGCTCAGATTGCGGAAGCTAAAGGATATGATAAGCAGTCAGTACTAGAGAACGTTGTATTCACTCGAGTCTTCAATTCCGCTCATCTTGAGTTGATAATTCAATCACTAGCAAAGTACATCGAACAGAACAATATGAAACTCATCATTGTTGATAGTGTAATAAGCCTACATCGGGCAGAGTTCTCTGGCCGCGGAACGCTGGCGGATCGACAACAACGACTCAATCGATTGCTGCATCGATTGCTCAGAGTAGCTGAAATCTACAATGTTGCAGTAGTGTTGACAAATCAAGTGATTAGTACACCGGACACTTTCTTCGGAGATCCAACGAAGCCGGCAGGAGGAAATGTCATGGCGCACGCGAGTACGTATAGGATATACCTACGTAAGTCTGGACGCGACCGCAAAGCGATTATGGTCGACAGCCCATGTCACCCATACTCTGAAACCATGTTCACAATATCTGAGAGTGGAGTCATAGATCAGACATCGAAGGAGACCAAGAAAAAGTAATCTCACTTAGGTAATATTAGGTGGCCATGTATACAGACTTAAGCTCAAGCATCAGGCTCTGCAGTTTCTGTAAGCGACGACTAGATTTCGAGTACTTTGTAGCGTGCATGTATTGTGAGGAGGTCCATTGTTGGTTGCACGCATCACGGCATACTCAGATTAAGGTCGAAGTAAAGGTAAGAGCGAAATAGACTCTTTATTCAATTCTGATTACGGACAATCATATTCCAAAAAACCAGAGGAGATTGAACTAATTTCTCTTTGCTACGGCTAGACTCAACTCCCTAGTTCGTCTATGAAGCTTCTCTACGCTAGCTTGTAGAGAACCAATCTGCTTTGTTAGTTTGACCTGAAGATCCGCTAGTTGGCTACTCAACTTTGCGGTTTCTACACTCTTCATCCTGCGGTCGAGGTTTTCCAAATTAACCCTGAGATCCCTCATCTGAGTTCCTAACTTCTCATGGACTGTTACAATCTGAGAACCGATCCCGTCTATTTTCTTAAGTATTGCCGAATCGGAAGTGTATTCGCGTTGCTTCCGACCCTTAGTTTGCGGCATGAACTCAGGGGCAGGATCATGAGGTATAAATGTTGGTATTTTAGGTAATTGAGGTGTAAAAGCTGATAGCATCCAAGAGGACACAATATAGCTCAGCTAGATGAGAATGACATCCACTCTTACAGAAATTTACTGCCCTAAGAAGATTAGGTTAGGTTGGCACCCCTTTTCTTTGGCGATGAATTTGACGGAGTCTGAATCTTTACTAGAAGAACTAACGGTTTGCTTGTCGTGATCGAACTTCCTTCACGAGGGTGGACAGATTCGATCTCTGAGAATCTCCCATCCCTCAACCTACCTGATTTTTCAATTAACTCATGTTTTATGCCATCTGCGGCTAGGATCTGAAGTCCCTCTTCGCGTGTTAAACCAACTAAATTCGGGACTATCTTATCTTCCCCTAGTATGCTACTGACTTGAGAAACGATGAATCGAATGACCCTCTCAGTCAGCAGTCCTACTGTTAGACTCGCGATTGCCAAGGAATAAGGTGGATCAGGATTCGTTCCAACCTGTACAAGTATCAACCAAAGTCCAACAGCCAAGATGGGTCCAAGAAGGAATTGCGTCAAGGTTTTCATCGAATGAGCTAAAATCTCGAATTTTCGTTCTTCCATCGTTGAGATTTCCTTAATCGATTTGACGTCATTGATTAACATAGGGAGATTTCGCAAATAGGCAAGATACGCTCCTAGTAGACCCAAAACAACCACATAAACTGGGATGCTGAGTCCACCAGAGTAACCAACGCCATCGAATATTCCTCCAATATTGAAGACCCATCCAGTGGAGGAACTTGGGTCGATTCGGTCCATTACGAGTCCGATCGGAGCATCCGATCCTATTTGCCGGGGGAAGAAGACAAGTGATAATATCGGGAAGGTAGTGAGGATAGATAACAACAAGAATTGTATAATATAGAATTCAGGGAGGCGAAGGCCGAATAATCTTGCAAATCTTTTCGTAAACGGGTCTTTCAAAGGGTTGGCATCGAAAGGTCTGATAGGCCATACTGACATTAGCAGTAGGAGGAAAAGAGCGCCCGGGATTGAGAGTGTTAGGAGTGCCGAGGGACCACTAACTAGGCTGAAACCTGGCGATGACCTAATGGTCGTGAAGGCTGTCGCATTCTCAATGGTGACTGCTTTGATAATGAATTCTCCATTCCGAGGAGCACGGAAACCTCGATCTGCAAAAGACCCATCTTCATTGGAAATCGTTGAGGATCTATATATCGACTCTACCTGATCGAAAATCTCAATCTGTACTCTGGCAACTAATCCAATAGGCTTAATCGAATCTGTAGAATCAAGTATCTTCCCAGATATTATCACAGCCTCTCCAGATGAATAAATAGCTCGTCCAGCATCAATAGAAATTGAGACAGAAGCGTTGGCGAAGACTGGCGTTACAAGAGGTATTAGCGCAATTGCAAGACAGACTAGAATGAATTGCAAACGAAGAATCCCCAAGGTGAGTGAATTAAGGCTTTTCGGCTCATTTCCAACCAGTAGTAATCCCTATAGGCTAACTCTTTACACAATACTATCAGATGGAGACAGACTTAGCTACCCTAGGGGGGGGATGCTTTTGGTGTATAGAAGCCGTCTTTTCGGATTTGAAAGGAGTTGTGAGAGTCGAGTCAGGTTATTCGGGTGGTTCACTACCCAATCCGAAGTACGAGGACGTCTGCGAAGGCAGTACAGGGCATGCCGAAGTGGTGCAAATCACGTTCACTCCCTCTATAATATCATTCAAACAATTACTTGAGATCTTTTTCACACTTCATGATCCAACGACTATTGATAAGCAAGGCGCAGATATCGGACCACAATATCGGTCTATTATATTATACCACAACGTTTTGCAGAAAGAGATTGCAGAGAAGATCATTATGAGTGTTAATTCTGCGAAAATCTGGAACGCACCAATCGTGACTCAGCTAGAGCCCTTCAAGATCTTTTATCTCGCAGAAGATTATCACCAGAACTATTTCAAGTCGAATTCGGAGCAACCATATTGTCGAGCGATTATAGCTCCGAAGGTAGCGAAGCTAAGAAGCCAATTTGGAGGGAAGCTACGGACTGTCGAACGTTAATCGCCGCCCCCGATATATGAGGGAGTAAGACAAGAGGGCCCATCGAAGCTTAGCGAGACGACGATCTTTTGAGAATACGCGCCCCGACCTGGGACGAGATCTACGAGCTCGCTCTGTCGTTGGCACCAAAAGTGTTGGGAGACATTCCTTTCGATGTTATAGTCGGGGTTTCCAGAGGGGGATTAGTCACTGCGAGAATATTCTCAGATTTACTTGAGGTTAAAGATGTCATAATAATACAGTCAGAACATTATCGAGGGGTAGATGTTCTTGAGGATGTGACCGTAGGCAAAATAGATATTAGCGATCTCCGCGGCCGAACTGTACTACTTATCGATGATATTGCTGATACTGGAGAAAGTCTCCAAAAAATCTCAGGATTACTTATTCCTAAGACCTACAGACTGAAAACTCTATGTTTATTCAAAAAGAATTCAAGCACTTTTACACCAGACTTTTATCAGAAGGAGACTGACGCGTGGATAATCTTCCCATGGGACAGGTTGGAAGCCCTCAAAGCCTTAGAGAACAAAGGAATTAGTATGAAAGAAATTGCCAAGTCAGGTATAAAGGAGAGCATGCTTCATCGCCTTAAAGGTCTCTTAATTACGGATGAATAACCGCCTCAACGATCTCTTGTCTTCGACATCAACAAGCCCCTAAGAGATATCTTCAGACAAGCATTACGTGATCTGTCTATTAAGATCATAAATTGCGTAATCCATTTAGAAGTCTCTCAACATCTTCTTCGTTGTTATAGAATGTTGGAGAGATTCTAATACCAAACTGGCTATGGCGCGCGGAGACGATAACATTCATTCTGGCTAACCGATCTACGACTTCTAGAGGATTCCTTGTCTTTATGTTAACAATTCCACCACGGTGTTCCAAGGGAGTCACCACTTTCATCCCGATCTCCCTCACCCCCTCTATAACGAGATCGGTGAGATGGAGTATGTGTTTCTCTAAATTCGGTATCCCTATTGCTAAAATCATCTTGAGCGCTTCTCTAAGTCCATATATGGCAGCATAATCATGACTCCCGTTCTCGAATCTGGTGGCACTGTCGGATAGATTCATCTTCGTAAGATACGATGAGGGATCACGCACACTGTTCCAGCCAACCGATGGAGGATCAAGTGACGCTGGATCAGCAACATAGAGGATTCCCACCCCAAATGGAGCAAGAAGCCACTTATGACCACCTGCGGCCATAAATTCAAAATACCTAGAATCCACCGTAAGTGCCCCAAGAGATTGAATGGAATCAACTGAAAGGAGTATGTGTCTGCGTCGAGAGATCTCAGACAGTTCCTTCAAATCAACTCGAAAACCGTTGGAGTACTGCACATGGCTAATCGCAATTAGTTTAGTACTTGCATCGATCTGCTTCTCAATGTCGCCTAAGTGAATAGTACCATCTCTGCGATGCTTGACTAGCTTCACTCTTACTCCTTCTTTATGCAAGTTGAGCCACGGGTAGATGTTGCTTGGGAACTCAAGATCAGTGGTGATAACTGAATCTCCTCGTTTCCAATTCTTCCCTTTTGCGACGGTATTGATGCCATCTGATGTATTCTTTAGGAAAGCATTTCCC
>JACZWF010000246.1 GCA_022572285.1 Nitrososphaerota archaeon
TAGAACTCGCCTAGATCTTTGAAGAAATCAAATACCATGTTTCCGTATGGAGGGTCCAGGAAGAAGAGCTTCGCCTTCTTGCAATCTGTAGGATACCCTTGAGTAGCAATATTGTTCTGGAAAATATCAGGCCGCATAGGATTAAGGTCATAAGCTCTAAACTTTCTTGCCATCACTTTACAGACATCTATCGTGACTCCCCCTCCTGCCATTGGATCAATAACTAGGTCTAGAGGTTCGGTGAAGTAGTATAGCAGATGCTCTACGATCTGTCCGGGTATGTTTCCTGGGTGCTTTAGCCCAAAACGTGGATCTCTTTCACTGAACCTCCAAACATTCGTAGTTTGGAGGTTTTCTGGCACATAATGTCGGTGTTCACGCACAAGTTCATCTATGAACTTTTTTACTTTTCCAGTAATTATTGGTCGAGAAATACCCAAATTGTCACCCATCTCTTGAAGTGTTAATCCAGCTATGATTCCCTGCTTGATGTTCTCATCATCAAGTCTCCTTTTGTCCATATCTACCTTCCGCACCCAATTATTGACAGCGCCGTTACTTACAGCCAGCAGCCTTGCAATACGGACTTGCTCCACCTTCTGCGACCGAAGTGTAATTGCACACCTCCTTTTCTCATCCCACGTGAGTTGCTTTCCATGACTTGAATTATATTCTATAGCAGCCTCCAGTATCGTCTTGCCGTCCAGGTGAACAATTTCAACCTCAACTTCTTTCTTGCCCTCTGATCTGTGAGCCTGGAGTCTATGGTATCCATCAATCAACACATGCTCTGGATTGACTTTGATTGGAGGTAAGTTTGCAAGGCTCAGTCTGTATAGCTCAATAGTTTTGTTATCCAGAGATCCTCGAGGGTAGGTCTCTTTACCGGTAGCAGTCTTGATCTCGCTGATTGGTAGTCGCTGTGTGGGTTGCTGCATCTTGATCCATCTCTAGTCGCTAGACAGTTGGATTCATCTTAATCTGATGAGCCGAGTAAGAGACTAAGGAAGTGACCTTATCATTGTAGCAAGTGCTCTCAAGTTTCAGCAAACTCTGTCCTTGGAGCGGAAAGTAGAAGGTGGTTCCAGAACCGGTTTCACTCACCGCTCTATCTTTCCCCCATAAAGGAAGGTAAGAATTCTCGAATCTCCTTATCCGTTGAAGATAGCATTCCAGTGACTGGATATTTCCCCATTAATTCAGGAATTGTTAGCTCGTAGTCATTACTGTCAGAGAATCCAAGATATTCGTTCCCACTATCATAATCTTTCATTACCAAAAGAGGCCGATGTCTATCTCGGAGGTTGGGCGAACCAGGCGAAATCATCTTTGCGATATAACGATAGCCTGTAGCTTCGCTAGATCCAGTATATTGACAACCTGAAAGCACATAGTCTCTCTTCGATCTGGTGGTGAAGGTATGGCCTTTAGATAGATAGGTTCTTCCCTTCTCTTTATCCTCCTTAATCTGGGTAAATAGGAACTTACGAAACAATGGCTCCTTCACCCGATTAATCTGAACTGGGTCAAGATTAGAATCTGAAACGTCGATTCCAGCAGTGAAGGTACTCGGTCGCTCTCTCACATGGGTATACATGCCTCCGCTTCTCCAGGTAGCCACTTCCGCTCTGTTACATCTGGAATGCATTAACTCTAGATTGTGGGCATAGTGATTCGTTGAGTCATGGTCCCGATGATGAATCCAACTATCTTGCTGCGACATCGCCTTATGACACAATCCGCACCGATTTCCATTCCTCTTGAGAACATGATCTCTAATCCGTCGTTTTTGATAACTCGTTAACCTGGAGGTACGATAAGATGGACCTTGTGGGCTCCCTAGCCATATATCGGAGGTTTTCTCACAGTCTGGGTACTCAGTACCTTCAATGCTATTCTCGTTCATTGTGACCCTCCAGGACTCCACCTCCTCGTGCCACATCTTGGGCACTTTTGGATTCGATTAGGTTCTATCCTAGGAACCCAAGAATGACTACACTTCTTGCAAAAGAT
>JACZWF010000247.1 GCA_022572285.1 Nitrososphaerota archaeon
TTTTGGATTCAATATGTTTACGGCCCGTGTCACAAAGGCAACAATTTCCGAGGGCCGTTCGATTCTGGTGTTCTGGGCATCGACACAACCACAGGCTAGTCCCTTGGTGAAAGTAGTCCCTTGGAAGCTTTGGAGCTTTGAGTTGACAAAATCAATTCCAAGTATGTCGACTCCAAAATCTAGGAATTGCGGGAGAGTGGAGGAGATGTCTCCAAAGTATAGGTGGAGACACTTCGTAGCCGTTATTCTTCTGGTTGCAATTCTTATCGCTTCCTTAGCTTGGGAGATGTTATCCTTGTCTTTTGTACGAGCGAGGGAAGGGGCGTTAAACTGGATGAGAGAAGGGTTCGATGGTAGGGCCTGGAGCTCCTTTGCTAACACCTTTGCATAGGCGAACATCAACTCCTCTTTTGATCGATAATACCTATTGTCTGAAAGGTCAGCCATACTGTAGGGGTCAAGGAGGTCCACTTTCCAGAGCTTTCTCTTTGGAAATAGAGTATTAGATATAGCATTCGAAAGTATGTGTCCTCGAGATTTCACCTCACTCAAAACTAATGGTCTGCGGTAGAATGTGTTGTTCTCATAGAATCTATCTAGGGGGCCGATCTCGACCCCACTCAAATTCTCTGTGAAGGGGCGCAAGATGTCGTCCCAATCAATCAGCGGATCCGTAATGAAATCTAACCCCGCATCAGATTGCTGACGGATAATCTTTCGCTTCTCTTCTTCAAAAAGCTTCTCGAGCTTCGGGTCCTGCCGTCTCGTGGCCTCAATTAGTCTTTCGGATCTTGGATAGATCCCCGAAATCCACCCTTTTGCCAATTGTTATATGACCTTGTATTTCGAGATTCTCTACGTATAAAATGTCTCTCATCCAAGCTTGAGGAGATCCATTTTTGTGACTATACCATTCATTTTATCCCTCTTTTTCACTAGGACGACGTCGTAGAAGTCAAGGAGCTGATATAGTAGCTCAACAGGAGTCTCTTCACTTACAGTTGGGAATGGCTCATCCATGACCTCACGGATCTGCTTCCGAAAAGCATCTGCTGGGGATTTGCTTTCAGAGAGCAGCCTAAGAACCGTCTTCTCTGAAATACTTCCTGCAAGATTACCGGACTCGAAGACTGGAAGTTGGGAGATCGCTCTCTTGTGCATGATCTCGGCTGCTTCTTGAACGGTTGAGCTAGCCTGTATCGTTCGAACTTCATGAGTGGCAATTTCACCTGCACGTTTGGAGGTTCTCCTCTGTAGCTTCTGCAATGTATCAATTATTGCTTTTACCTTTGTGTATGAGGGTTCGAGCTTGCCAGCTTCGAGTTTTGCTATGAGGGATTGACTAACACCTGATAGCTTGGAAAGTTCTGCCTGTGTTAAACCAAGTTGTTTGCGCAAACGAGGAATATCATCTAGATTGAGCATCCTCCTTTCATGCCGGTAAGGTCTAGTAAATCTGTTTTGGAAAAGGATAAAGTCTAATTCATGCCGATTCAGATTCGATATTGAAGGCCGCGATTCTCGCTGGAGGCGTTGGGAAAAGGCTCAGACCTCTAACTGATGACAGACCCAAACCGATGATCGAGGTGTCAGGAACTCCGATACTCGGGTGGCAGATCTCATGGCTGGCATCTCATGGAATTAGTGATATTGTCCTATGTACGGGGTATATGCGCGAAAGCATCATTAACTATGTAGGAAATGGCTCCAAATTTAGCGTCCGTGTCAGTTACGTAGTCGAGGATGAACCGTTGGGCACTGGCGGTGCCCTGAAGAATGCAGAAAGCTTGCTAAGGAATGAAGAATCATTCTTTGTACTGAACGGGGATATACTGACTAACCTAAATCCTAATCGTCTAGTCAAGGTCTTAGATGATGAAGTTGTAGGCGCGATAGCTACTGTCCCACTTCGGAGCCCATTCGGTATTGTAGACTCAGGAGAAGACGGACAAATAAACGGATTTAGAGAGAAGCCTGTCTTGGAGAATTACTGGATTAATGCAGGAGT
>JACZWF010000248.1 GCA_022572285.1 Nitrososphaerota archaeon
ATGAATTATTCGAAATCATTAACAGGTATCTTGAAAACCCATCACTGGATCACGACGGGCGGCAGAGGATCGTGAAGAGTCAATGTTTTCAGCTAGATGGCCTCTCACAAAAAAGATTGCTCGACCAAGTCATCCAATTTATCGGATAATGATCGTATCTAGATCCAACCTAATATAGACCAAAATCCAATGGAATGTTATTGCGGAATTCCATAGAGAAAGTAATGCTCGATTCCGGGAAAACGCTTAGGCAAGCAATGGAAGTAATAGATCGCGCTCCGCATGTAGGGGCTCCCTCCGGGATAGCATTAGTTGTCGATGGTACTAGAAAGCTTCTAGGAGTTGTAACGGACGGTGACTTGCGCAGGGCTATTCTTGAAGGATTAAAGCTGGACGTTTCTGTAGATAACATTATGACAAAACGGCCGGTAACAGTTAGGCAAGAACTGTCGGCCAGAATGAAGCTAGACGAGGTTTCTAGCAGAGTTCGGGAGATTTCCGCCGATCGAAAGGCTCCGGTCAGGATCGATCAGGTGGTTGTTGTAGACGACTCTCACAGGGTCGTTGATATTGTTAATTTCTTTGATCTCTGGAGACAGAGCGAACCAAAATCTCGCCAGCTGGCTGTGATGGGACTCGGTTATGTTGGCTTAACGCTGGCGGTATCTCTGGCGGATGCGGGCTTCGATGTCATTGGTGTGGATGCGGACGAGAAAGTAATAGAAATGCTTCAGGCTAGGACTCCAAATATCCATGAAGTGGGTCTGGGCCCACTTCTGAATTTCCACCTTGACAAGAACCTCAGAATTACACGCGGCACTCAAGATTTCACTGCAGATGTCTATATTATCTGTGTCCAAACTCCGATTAATCGAGAGCGAAGACCCATCTTTTCGCACATAGAGAGAGCAGCAAGAGGCGTTGCCAGATTGTTGAAAGAGGATGACCTAGTCATAATCAGGTCGACCGTTCCTGTCGGCACGACAAGGAATAGGTTACTCCCGATCATCGAACGGGAATCAGAAATGGTGGGGGGGCGAGACTTCTACTTGGCAATGGCTCCGGAAAGGACTGTTGCAGGCCGTGCCCTGAGAGAGTTGAGAGAACTCCCGCAGATTATAGGAGGACTCGACAGGACTAGCTCTGAGCTTGCTACTAATCTGTTCAAGACGTTGACCTCGACGATAGTTAATGTAGATACACTCGAATCGGCTGAGCTGATTAAACTAATAGATAACACCTATAGGGATGTGAACTTTGGCTATTCTAATGAGATAGCCCTAGTCTGCGATGAATTGGGTCTTGATTCACTCAAGATAATTAGAGCAGCGAATGAGGGGTACCCACGAAACATGATTCCATTGCCGAGTCCCGGGGTAGGTGGTGTCTGTCTTAAGAAAGATCCGTATATTTTCATGTATTCTGTACGCGACAAGAAGTACGAGCCTCGAATAATAGCAGCCGCCAGGTCCGTCAACGAGCTTATCGTAGATCAGATCTTTGAAAAAATTCAGGACTTCAATCGGACTTACCACAGGAGCGGGAAACGAATGAAGGTATTCATTCTAGGATTCGCATTCAAAGGGGTTCCGGAGACCTCTGATACAAGAGACTCCGTCACACTCGATCTCGTCGCGAAACTTCTAAAAGGGAGATCCAATCTCTTTGGGTTTGATCCGGTTGTTAGACCGGAAGAAATAGAGAAAGCGTCAGTGCGGTCCACTAGCGTTGAGGCAGGCTTTAAGGGTGCAGACTGCATCGCGATAATGAATAATCACCCGCTGTTCAGCGGCCTCGACATCTACCCACTACTTGAGAGTATGAATAAACCTGCCTTTTTCTTCGACGGATGGGGGATCTACGAGAAGGAAGCTATCGAAAAAGTTCCGAATGTCATCTACGGAAGAGTAGGTTCTCCATAGGTGACACTCATTCCCTTCGAGCCTCATCAACTAGCGCCTCGTCTATCTGAAGAGATGAACACGGGAATACACAGGCTCTGGTTC
>JACZWF010000063.1 GCA_022572285.1 Nitrososphaerota archaeon
ATTCCTCGAGGTAACAGGCAATCGCATGCAGAAACATACAACCCGAGCGGAGGAGAGCCAATGACTGGAGAGCCAGTGGGCAACATCCCGCGAGCACGCCCTGCCGGTTTTTGGCATGATTTGCTAACCATAGCTGGAAGGGCCCTTCGGGCGATCCCTCGTGAAGCTGACAACTTGGCTCCGGCACTCATTTTTCCCGTATTTTTCTTTGCGATAGTCGTAGGATCCCTGGAAGGAATCGCGTCATTCGCCGGAGTCGATAACTTTAGGGCTTTTCAGATTCCTGTCGCGATCATCTTTGCTGTAACCGGCGTATCGCGCGCCACTGCTCTGGTTACTGATATTACCTCGGGTTACTTTGACCGCCTCCTTGTCTCACCCATAAACCGCTGGGCGCTCCTTTTGGGACTAATGGTTGCTGATTTCGCTCTGGTAGTGGGCCTGTCTCTGCCTGTGCTTATCCTTGCCATTGTTTTAGGAGTGAATTTTGTCACCGGGATTCCTGGAATGTTGGTGTTCTTACTTATCTCTGGGCTGTGGGGGCTTGTTTTCACTGGATTTCCCTACACGATCGCCTTGCGTACCGGGAGCCCTGCAGCGGTGAACTCTTCCTTCCTTCTCTTCCTTCCTTTTGTTTTTCTAACTTCTACCTTTCTTCCGCAAGAAGCCCTCAGCGGTTGGCTTGCTACAGCTGCATCGTATAACCCGATTACCTATATCCTCGCTGGTCTTCGTGCACTGATAACAGATGGTTGGGTATTACCTGATTTGCTTCGAGCCATTGGTGCTATAGCGGTTGTTGGACTTTTATCATTCAGCTTGGCATTCACCGCCTTGCGCCAGAGGGTTAAACGGCCATAGATAGAGGCCAGGATGAGAAAACCCTTCTGTTCCGTCGTATACGGCTATATTAAGAAAAAAATGGAGGTGTGCGGGCGTAGTCTACGTCGAGTTGACTCGTACCCTATGTCCCAGTCATACTGTAGTTGTGGGTAGATGCGGCCTGAGGATCTCCCGAGCTAAGAGCACATTTGTGAACTTCGTCCAATAGAGGCCCGCAGCCAGACCGACCGCAAGGATGGGAGCAATCAGTAATGGAACCAGCTGAATTTCGAACGCCCACAAGGCTACAGAGTACCAGCCATCGAGGAAGGATGCAAATGGGCTGACCAGGACTGCAGCAAAGATCATCCTCGGCCTGTTCTGTGTCGGTTTTATGATAAAGTCGAAGATCGCCACGGGAACAATGAAGAGGAGGTAGAGTGGGATGAACTGAGCTACTGCAGGTCCCGTTCCACTCCCTGCAAGAACCGAAGCTGTGAAGCCGAGGTTCGCCGTTGCAGATATCGTCGCGGACAAGAGCGCGATGCCTGTTACCGCGCCTCTCCATCCAAGTATGCTTTTCGCGCTAAAGAATATCAAGGTGCCTGGGATTGCGACAAGGATGACACCCGTAGCAAAGGTTATCGAAGAAGTCTGATCGACAAAGGAACTACCCAGCTGGAAAGTATACGCTATTCCCTCCTCATCCATCATTAGGTAGACGATGCTATTAAGATCAAGCCAGAGAGCTGTCAGCGCCATGATAACAAGAGCTTGAAGCCATCTAGATGATACAAGAAAGCTCCCCAAGCCGAGGTTGGCACGGTGCGCCTGAAGGAGCCGAACGCTCCCGATAGACATGCCAAAGCCGCTCAGTGCTATCCCAACAATGAGTAAGCTATGTGAGGGCGTGAAGAGAAATGGATCAAAGCCAAAGTTCTGATGCCACCAGAAGTCAAATGGGCCTGCAATCAGCTGGGACACTCCACCACCTAAAGCTATGAGAAATCCAGTGAGAAGATACTTCTCGGGTGACTTTCTAAAAGACGTGAACCGCATAGTAAGGCCAAAGAGAGCTGGAATGAGTACCATGGCAACACCCGTATACAGGATGGTATGAGGAAGGGTCAAGAAGGTCTCTACCAAGCCAAGATTGTGCCAGGAAACATCCCAATAACCACCTGCAATCTGCATCAAGGCACCTACGACGCCTATGCTGTAGATGGGGACTATTAGATTGCGTAGCAATTGGACCCGGATTGTGGGCAAGTGCTATTAAATTCTTACCGCATTCCTTAGCATTTTACATTCAATCAGAAAGGTCGAGAAGGTGGATGAGTGAATTGAACGGGTGAGGGCGAATGGAATAACGATAAAGAACGAGCCGGCCTATTTACCATGGGGCCACAGTACTTTTTCAATCACTGACCCCAATGGGATAGTAGCGGTAATATTCTCCCTAAGTGTATTAGGCTCCTCCCCTGATAATTCTTCTAAATCCTAAGCCATGGTTGGGCTCCATGCCTGAGGATATATTCCAAAACTCATTTGCATTTGGCAAACTCATTTGCCTCGACATCTTCAAAGATCTTCCAAAGGTATCGTGAGTATTTCGTTAGCCCGGCTGTTTGTAATCAATGTGAATAGATGCTGAGCTTCTCCTCCACCTATAATGAATATCCTATTTCCCACAGTGGCCGCACCCAAACCATGACGAGCGACTCTCATTGGTTCTCTCACCATCCAAATCTCATCCCTTACGTCATACTCCTCACTGGAGTCGAATACCATCGTGAGTGCCTCTCCTCCAAAGATGTAGATCCTACCATTGACTGATGCACCCGCAATACCACCCCTGTTAGAGGGCATTGGAGGCTTAGTGATCCACGTGTCCGAGTCTGGATTATATTCTTCATTATTGTTCAGGTTGGATGTGCCGGGGAATCCTTGCCTCCCTCCTATGACGTAGAGTTTGCCGAATGCCACCGCTGAGGCGAGATGCTCTCTCGGAGTGGGCATAGAAGCCTTTCTCTCCCAGGTGTTAGTCTCAGGATCATAGGCTTCGTTAATATTCAGAACACCCCCCTCTCCCTCCCCGCCAACCGCATAGATTATCCCTCCGAGAACCTGAACAGTCAACGCACCTCTTGGAGTTGGCATCTCTGCACCTTTACTCCAAGAATCTTCGCCAGGATCGTAGATGAGGACAGAGTCTGAAGGGTTGGAGAAGTCATGATAGCCTCCTATAACATACACCTTTCCAGCATAACTGACGGCTGCTGAATGGTGTAGAGGAGTGGGAAGCCTCTTTCCTTGTCTCCACGAATTCTCTTTTGTATCGTAGATGTCAACATCATCCATGCTTTGTCCTCCGGATCCTAACCCACCCACAACATATACTAGGTGCCCAAGGGCGACAACAGCGACTTCGCTTCTCGGAACTGGGAGGTCGGCTCCCCTGCTCCACTCGAGATTTCCAACGATCACCTGGCCTCTCAAATTCAACGCCCTCTCAACAGCCGAGACCGTTAGAAGCCCACCGATGAGAACTACGAGGACTCCGAGTAATACCTTCCTCTTCCGCATTGAATCGTTTATCCACCTTGGTCATATATATTGGGAAATAGCTCAGCAAGTCCTCCTCAAGGAAGCCTGAAGAACTCGCGAATAGTACCGGCCAGAGAGCAGTGCAGTTGACAAAGATGTAATTTCGTCGGGCCGTTGAGACTTAGATCACCACAATGATTGAATGAATTAGAGGTAGGAATCATTAACTCTATGAGATAGGAATCATTAACCCTAATGCAGTTTGGGAGTGGCCTCACTGTGCCACCACTCCCGAAATTCCGTGCACCGAGTCTCCTCATTCAGTGCGACGACAAATATACCGTTAAGTCTGACCAGTTTCTTTGATGGAATGCGGGCATATGACACCCACCATCGAGCGATGCCGATATTCTCGGTGACAGCCAGAATTTCGTAACCGAACCGAATCCCTTCCTGAGATTGGGTAGCGTCAGACCAATATTCGATGATGCGTGACCGTCCCTTGATTGGTTCCTGAAACGGTGTCTCCTGATAAGTTGCATCGTCTGTGAAAAGTTCTCCTGCTCCATGAGGGTCACGAGTTTCCCACGTTGCACGATAGGCTTCGAGCCAGGACTTGAATCCTTTGTGATTCATTCCATAATTCAAAATAAGTTTAGTATTAACCATTGAACCCTAAGGAAGGTCAATTCTTCCGATGCCGTTGTAGAATGGAACGGGGACCGTTGCAGAGGTGCTCCTTATGTCTATAGCGGTTCATTCTGTGGTTACGATAATGTTATCATATGGACCTCCCAGTTAGGAGTTCTGTAAAAGAAATGCGCGCAGTCATACCTAATTACAGTCACTTTTGACGGAAACAAGGCTATTGTCCTGGCCAGCGCGTGCTCTCGGTCCTGATAGAGTTCAATTCCGCGTTTCCCATTGAACAAGGCACAAATTAAACACGGTGAGGTATGGGCCGGGGGAGATTCGAACTCTCGACCTCTCCCGTGGCAACGCCATTTCGGTCTCCGAGCGATTCATATCAGCCGAACGCTTTGGTCGCTCAAGCTCTAGCCATGCTGAGCTACCGGCCCGCGAGAGGGCGTTCGTCCCGGTCACTTATTTAAGTTATAAATTCATTTCATTTCCTAGTTACTCTCTACTGATATCAGGTGGTTACGGTCTTCCCATCTTGTTTAGGTTTCAAGATATAACAATAGTAATAATTATAAGTGTGGATTTACCACTGATATTCACGATGACTGAGCAAATCTCTTTCGATTACAGCAAGTACGACTTCAAGGACTCTACTGATAAGTATACCTTCAAAACGGGTAGGGGCCTTACCAGGGAGATAGTTGAGCTAATCTCTAGGAAGAAAGATGAACCTGAATGGATGCTGGAGTTTAGACTCAGGTCCTATGAGCATTTCCTCAAGCGGCCAATGCCAAAGTGGGGAGCTGATCTATCTACTATAGACTTTGATCAGATCTACTATTATCTCAAGCCTACGAAAGAGACAGCCAAAGATTGGAATGATGTTCCAGAATCAATCAAGAATACGTTTGAGAAACTTGGTATTCCAGAAGCGGAACGAAAGTTTCTTGCTGGCGTCGGGGCGCAGTATGATTCTGAAGTTGTATACCATAGCCTAAGAAAGGATCTTGAGGAAAAGGGGGTCATCTTCCTAGATATGGACTCTGGATTAAGAGAGCACCCAGAGATAGTAAAGAAATACTTTGCTACTATTATCCCTCCGGAGGATAATAAATTTGCAGCTCTGAATAGCGCGGTCTGGAGCGGAGGTTCCTTCGTTTACATACCCGAGGGAGTCCAAGTCGAAATCCCCTTGCAGGCTTACTTTAGGATTAACGCCAAGAACATGGGGCAGTTCGAAAGGACATTGATAATTGCCGAACCTGGTAGTTACGTCCATTATATAGAGGGTTGCACAGCTCCAATCTATTCCAGTGATTCTCTGCACTCAGCGGTGGTAGAGCTGGTAGCTCTAAAGGGTGCCAAAATAAGGTATACTACGATCCAGAACTGGTCTAGTGATGTAACTAACCTAGTGACGAAGCGGGCATATGCCTATGAAGATGCAACAGTAGAATGGATTGATGGGAATATTGGAAGTAAGATTACTATGAAGTATCCATCAATATATCTTCTGGGGAGAGGAGCGAAAGCTGAGATACTTTCTATTGCTTATGCCGGTAAAGGGCAACACCAAGATGCTGGAGGTAAGATCGTTCATATGGCATCCTACACTTCGTCAAAGATCACCTCCAAATCCATCTCTAAGGATGGAGGGAGGACAACATATAGGGGTCTACTCAAAATTGCAAAGGGAGCTAAGCATGTAAAATCCACTGTAAGATGTGATGCGCTAATTCTCGATGATTATTCCAAGTCAGATACTTATCCGTATAATGAAATAAGTGAGGATGATGCCACATTAACTCATGAGGCGACTGTTGGGAGAATAGGTGAGGATCAGCTTTTCTATCTAATGTCACGAGGATTAAGTGAGGGGGAGGCTACTAGGCTTATTGTCTTAGGATTCTTTGAGCCCTTTACAAAATCGCTCCCAATGGAATATGCTGTCGAAATGAATAGGTTAGTTGCCCTACAAATGGAAGGTTCCGTGGGTTAGTGCTAGTTTTAGCGTAACTAGCATTGTAGATCGATGCAAGATCAGATACTTAGTAACCTCTCTGAAGAGAAAGTAGTCCAAATTTCAGAGGCTAGGAACGAACCACAATGGTTACTTGACTATCGTCTAGAGGCGTATCATAAATTCAGGGATGCGCCGATTGAAAAAAATGCCCTTTTCACTAGGTATGCAGATTTTCTCAGAGGGGTAGACCTATCAGATGTTTGGCCTGTAACCTCTCCGCAGAAACTCCTGGCTGCTGAGAAAGACATTACAATTCTGCAGAAAGATGGAGCAATCGCTAGGATAAATCTACCTGAGGGGCTGATCGGTAAGATCGTTATAGTAGAGATTGGAGATGCCGTCAGTCAATATCCCGATTTGATCAGACCTTACTTCGCAACTACTGCCAATGGGACCGGAGATAAATTCTCGCACCTAAGTGATGCCTTTTTCAGTTCAGGCCTATTCGTCAATATCCCTAACGGGATAGAGATCAAGGACACCTTAAGGAGAATGATCTATCAAGAGCTATCGAGGATAGGTGCATTTGAAAAGACCATTATTTCAATGGGCGAAGCGAGCAGACTAAGCTTGCTAACCCAATTTCGATCAGGGGCTCCATCAACAAATGAAATCGCAGTTTTGGGCAGCTCAACTGAGATCTTCTTAGAGAGTAATGCAAAGATCTCATATTCAGAGATGCAGCTTCTAGGAAGCAACGTAATCGCCTTCCTAAACAAACGGATTATTGGAGGTGCCGACAGCTTCGGAGAGCTCTCGTCAGGATACTTGGGAGGCAGGGTTACCCGATCCGTGACTGAAATGACACTCCGAGGACCGCGTTCCCACTTGGAAGACCTGGAGATTGTTGTAGGTTCCGGAGAGGAACGTTTTGAACTTGGAACAATAATCACACATGAGGGCGTCCATACCAAGGGTATCGTAGATCTAAAGGCAGTTATGAGGGATCGATCTAGTATGACCCTTAAGGGGATGAACAAGATTGAAGAGCAAGCACGAGACTCTGATACCTACCTCGGAGGGCATGCGATTCTCTTCGGAGATGGAGCAAGGGCGAATGTAATCCCTGGCCTTGAAATCAATACTAGACAGGTTAAGGCCAAGCATTCTGCCGCGGTCGCTCAGATAGATCCGGATCAGATTTTCTACATCACATCCCGCGGCGTAGACGAAATTTCTGCCATTCAGCTAATTGTTGCAGGCTTCTTAGAGCCAATCGTGTCACGATTTCAATCCGAGGATCTGCAAGAGGAACTGAGAGAGGTAATTCGAATGAAGTGGACTGGTGAAAGTTTTTTGAATTCCCAGAACGCAGAGCCTATTGTGGTTAAGCAGGATATTATGACCTTCGAGAAAGTTGCGGAGGTTTCTGACCTCCCTGAGGGCAAGTTACTTGGGGTTGATGTGGGAACGAAACATCTTCTTCTATCAAATATCGGCGGGACGATTTATGCTACTGGAGGATTGTGTACTCACGAAGTAACTGATTTAGCTAGAGGGTTTCTTGGTGGAGGCACTGTAACCTGTCCCCTGCACCTATCTGAGTTCGACCTCAAGACTGGTGAACCATTGAACCCTCCTGCCACTGATCCGCTGAAGATTTATCAGGTCAAGGTGGAAGGCAACCAAGTCTTTGTAGCGTTGGGCGACGTTGAAGAATCATGAAACCGAATCCCAAGGATCGTGAGGAACAGTTCTTATTGAATATTCCGGGAACAGAGCTTTAAAAATTGCGAATCTATCGTACTATCTAGGGCCGGTAGTTCAGCGGTAGAATAGTAGAAGCTCTCAGATCCGACTTGCAAGTAGAGCCAAGATCTCGGAAGGTCAGGGGTTCAAATCCCCTCCGGTCCACAAAAATTTAGATTGCAGGCTTGAGAAGATATATCTTTCCATCGAAAGATAATATGTAGAGTTCGCCTTCCTCATCCTCGCCGAAGGATGATATCTGAAGATCAGAATTTGCGAGCAAAATGTGCTCAATGACCCTTAGTCCGTCATAGCGCAGTAACCATATTTTTCCACTGCAATAATCTCCATAGATATAGGCGCCATACAGGGTAGACGC
>JACZWF010000064.1 GCA_022572285.1 Nitrososphaerota archaeon
TTCAACAATCGCCTAAACGAGGATTTTCGATTTCAACTTCCGATCGGTTAAAAATTCGACGCCAGCCGGCCTGTGATTCGTCTAGGATCAGAGTGCCCAAGCCAATGTCTGGAATCCCTTACCGACACGCTGGCAAAGTCGTCCGTGCCTTCGTGCAATGTAGCAGAGCTATTGTGAAAATCCACCCTCAAACGGTTTACTATTACATTAGGCGACTTGTGACATCAGGGTTGATTAGTGTAGCAAAAGAGATGAGTATCAAGGGGGCAACAGCAAGATACTACACCCTTTCTTATCATGGATTCGGAGTTGAATTCCCAAAGGGAGGGTTCAAGGTCGGATCGATACGGGCGGAACAACTAGATCCAAAAGTGAAGCTATTCTTCGGCCCATTCTTGAGTGACGGGGCTTTTCAGGGTCGCATAGTAGTCGGCTCACCTGACCCGCATGGCCCTCTCAAGACAACAGCGAGGGATGGGCATTATGCCGTCCATCTAGCATTTTTTCTTGGACAAATATCAAGAATCCCTGGAGATTTCGTGGTTAAGCTAGATGTTGATGTCAAAACGGAAAAAGAAGAGGGCCAAAATCTGATCCTAATCGGAGGCCCCGGGACTAATATTCTCTCTCATCAAATAAATGAGCATCTACCGATTAAGTTCAATGAAAAAGATCTCTGGGGAGGTATCATAGACTCGAAGGGAAAGAGGTATACGACCGACAGGGACGCGATAATTGCCACCATCAAGAATCCTTTTGATCGGAATAAGAGAATCATCTATTTTGCAGGAACACGAGCTGTTGGAACGAAGTCAGCCATCATCGGGATTGCAAATTATTGGGAAAAGGTACTCGAGAGCTTTGAGGGACAGGAGGAATGGGCCGTGGTAGTGAGGGGATTTGATTTGGACGGGGATGGGAAAGTAGACTCAGTAGATGTCGTTTCATAGTATAGGGTTAGGGCGCTCAAGCTCTTCTTCCCCTTCTGCCGCCAGCCTTCCGGGTAGAATCGTGGGGGATGGGTGTAACGTCCTCAATTCTTCCTACCTTGAACCCAGCCCTGGCCACCGCCCTTATAGCCGCTTGTGCGCCCGGACCGGGAGTTCTCCCTTCAACTCCTCCAACAGCTCTTACCTTAATATGGACATTCTCGATTCCCTTGTCCTTCGCGATTGCTGCAGCTGCTTGGGCAGATTTCATCGCTGCATATGGTGATGATTGAAATCGATCAGCTTTGACGTGCCTACCTCCTGAACTAATCGCAATAGTCTCTGCCCCGCTCAGATCAGTTATGTGGACTATTGTATTGTTGTAACTACTAAAGATGTGAACTACACCCCACTTGCTGGCAGAGACTGCACTCACTTCACCCTCTTCAGTCATCTATGCCTTCCCCTTCACGCCTTCACGTGGAAGCGCAGTGGGCGTCTCTGGCAGGGCGACCGAGGATTCTGATTGCGCCCCTTTCTCCGGAGGAGTTCGCTCCGGAACTACGAGAGTACTTCTTATCTTATCTTCTTCCTCCGTTCGTACGATATATCCAGGTATAGTGACTCTCCGTGAGCCGATTTGAATATGACCGTGATTGATTCTCTGCCTCGCTTGATGAGGAGTCACTGCGTAACCCCTCTTCCAAACGACAGTCTCTAGACGCCTGTCCAGAACACTCTCCACGCTTAGTGCGAGTACCTCATCCAAGGTGGCTGCCTCAGATACAAACCCCTGCCGAATTAGCGACTTCAATAGTTTTGGTTCCTCTGAACTACGAACTTCAACAGGGGCAGCGAGCAATTTTCTGGCTTGCTTCCTAATCCTGGATAGATCAGTCGATGCCCGGCGAAGCTCCTTCTTGTTTCGCAGCCCGTAGGTACCTACAAGGAAAAGTTCCCGCGTAAGGAGATCAGTTGCCCACGGGTTCCTCGGCTGAGACGTCTTCTTCGATGGTTTCTTAGGATCTCCCATTTATTACACCTCTATTATTTCTTCTCAGAGGATCGTGCCAGCGCAGTCTTCTTTACACCAATTGTCTTTCCCTTTCTTCCGGAGGTTCTAGTTCTCTGACCTCGGACCTTTAATCCCAGAGAGGATCTGACCCCTCTCCAGCTCGCCATGGATTTTTCCCTCTCTCGATCGGTTCTCAGAGAAAACTCTAGCTCGGAACCAACCAGATGAATGTTGGACCCACTCTCAAGATCCTTCCTCCTGTTTATCATGTAATCGGGTAGTCCGAGGCTACCGGAATTCTTCAGCCTCTTTTCGATTTCCGCAATCTGGCCGTCGGTGATATCTCCGATTCGGGCTTTGCTATCAATGTGCATAGATATCAATAGGTAATGCGCCAGATTGTTACCAACTCCTTTCAGTTTGGAGAGAGCCTGGATGACCTTACGGCTTCCATTCAAATCTTTTCCGAGAAGCCGTACTATGTACTTAAACTCAGTCGACAAACTGTTATCTGCGTTCAAAAAGCGTCACCCAGCATTTATCCTTTATCATCGTGAAACGATAAGGTTTTAATGGGATTAAAATCACGTTCATCACATCTTTCAGAGAAAGAGAATATTTTACAGGAAGTATGATCAGGTGAGAAGGGTGATGTCAGTTAGTTAGTGTCCAAGTCGTCGAATCGTCAGAGTCCGTTGTGAAGGTCCTTTTGAAGAATATAGATCGGAGCTACGCTAATGCCGTCAGACGCTTCATCATAAGTGAGGTGCCGACGATGGCGATAGATGAAGTAGTGATTCTTGAGAATTCATCTGTTCTTTATGACGAACTTCTAGCTCATAGGCTGGGTTTATTGCCTTTGAAGACCGACCTGGAGAGGTACAGACTGCCCGAGAAGTGTGACTGCAAAAATCCATTAGGATGTTCGAACTGTAGAGTGCTTCTGGTTCTAGACGCCCATTCCACAGACCAGGTCAAGACTATCTACTCAGGCGATCTTGTCTCCGAGGACACTGAGGTTGTTCCCATAAGTCCTAGGATACCAATCGTAAAACTGGCACCGGGACAGAAGATAAAGCTCGAAGCGTACGCAAAGCTTGGGAAGGGAAAAGAACATGCAAAGTGGCAGCCGGTATCAGTATCGGTCCTGACGGAGACCGGCAAGGATGATGAGTTTTTCCTGAAGCTTGAGTCGGTTGGGTCACTACCGCCGTTCAAGATTCTATCTGAGGCAACAAACATCCTCTATCAGAAGTTGGCCGAGGTCTTGCAGAAAGCTGAAGAGTTCAAGTAGGTGAAGTGCTTGGACCAGGATCCTGAGAAGATCAAGATTAAGCGGGCTGTTCGAAAGAGTAAGGCCAAGATATGGATGACCGTTCTAAAGAGGCTAGCGCATCGAGAAGAGATGAATCTAGGACGGCTCTCGAAGTTTACATCTGAGGGTCAAGTGATCATCGTCCCAGGCAAAGTGCTAGCAGGTGGTCTAATAGACCACCCGATAACCATAGGAGCTAAGTCGTTCTCCAGGCCAGCGAGACGAAAGATTATCGGGGCGGGTGGGCATGTCTTGACAATTGAGGGTATTATCGAAGCTTACCCAGATGGGAAGGGAGTGAGACTACTTGTCGGTTAAAACAGATGCGGTGCAAGGAGGAAAGACCGATGCTGGGTCTCGGGTGCCACCTAGCCAAGTTATTATCGCGGATGCCGACGGGCAGATCGCAGGCAGGTTATGCTCGAAAGTGTCGAAGCTACTACTCGAGGGGAACAAAGTGGTAATAGTGAACGCAGAAAAGGCGCTTATGTCAGGTTCAAGGAAATCGATACTCCAAGAGTATCAGGATTGGTTACAGATTGCTAGCATAACTCACCCAAAGCATGGACCTTTCCACCCACGAAGACCTGATGGACTACTCGCGAGGATGGTTAGAGGAATGCTTCCGAGGCAAAAGAGCAAAGGAATTGAAGCAAGACGACGGCTAAGGGTCTATGTCTCTGTACCTACAGAGTTTAACAAAATGAAAATGATGATCTTCGATGAGGCAAAGGCCCGGAAGGCAATCTCATACTACCTCACGATGGGGGAAATTGCGTCCTCCATGGGATGGAGAGCCGACCTTAATTGACGAACAGGAAGACAAGATTGTACTCGGGCTCCAGAAGATCTGCTCGAGCGACGGCTGCAATCTCTGAAGGTTCAGGTAGGGTCCTGATAAACAAGATTCCAGTTGAGCTAGTAACACCCTACATGGCAAGAGAGAGAATACTCACTCCAATAGAGCTTGCCGGGGATTACAGGGACAGGGTAGATCTAGACGTAAGGGTATCCGGCGGGGGATATATGGGTCAAGCAGATGCGTCCGCAATAGCGATCTCAAGAGCTCTTGATAATTGGTTTAAGACCAAGGAGCTCAAGCAGCGGATTATGGAGTTCGATAGGCACCTACTTTCGGGAGATCCGCGCAGAAAAGAGGCAAAGAAATTTGGTGGTCCAAGGGCCAGACGGAAGAAACAGAAATCCTATAGGTAATCTTTGAGATGCAATTTGAGAATCTGATGGTAAACCCTTTTATCAATCATTAAGAAGGTAAAATACGAATGCTGATTCCTATCAGATGCTTTACTTGCGGTGCATTGATAGCTGACAAACAGGAGGAATTTGATAGTAAGGTACGTGAGGGGGAAGACCCGGGAAAAGTTCTGACCAGTCTCAAAGTGACAAGGTATTGTTGTAGAAGTATCCTTCTTTCAAGCGCAGATGTTATCGACCAAGTCCTTCCGTATTATGAAAGCCTAGCAGAAAGAAGATCAGAATTCTCAACCGAATAAGATCTCCATAATTGGTTAAGCACAGATCGTTGAGAACAGTATCTCGAGTATCACTTTCGCAAAAAAGGAGATGAGGCAGTCGAGCTGACGATACCAATCCTAGACTTTAAGGCAAGAGTCGTATACAACAGCAGAGGGGATGAGAGTATTGAGGTTGAAACTTCTGTAGAAGGCGGTCATGGAAGAGCGTCATCCCCCTCAGGAGCTAGTGTCGGCAAGTATGAGGCGGTCAGTTTTTCTGATGGGAATGCTTCTAGAACCTTAGAAAAGATTAAGGGGTACAAGAACAAACTCGTCGGACTTGATGCTTCAGATCCCTATGCGCTGATGCACGCTCTAAGGGAGATTGATGGGACTCCTAATTACTCCAGAATAGGAGGCTCAGTAGCTTACTCACTCTCCATCGCCTCAGCTGAGGCTGCCTCAAACGCCCTAAACATCCCTCTCTATCAGCTACTCCTGAATGGTGAAGAAGCCAGAATGCCTGTACCGCTCGGGAACGTTATCGGCGGAGGAAAACACGCAGGAGAGGGATCTCCTGACATACAGGAATTTCTTTCATATCCGAGAGGTGCGAAATCTATTGCAGATGGAATTAGGGCAAATATTCAAGTGCATAAACGAGTAAGAGAGATCCTTCAAGAGAGAGATCCGAGATTCTCGGGTGGGAAAGGAGATGAAGGGGCTTGGGCACCAAATACATCAACTGAAGGAGCTCTAGAGGTAATCTCAGAAGCAATAGGAGCCGTGACCGATGAGGTGGGATTCGAGATTCGCATAGGTTTGGACGTGGCATCAACGTCTTTGTGGAATCCAAGAGAGAAGATCTACACTTATTCAAGAGAGGGAGGAAAGAAAAGATCAACTGAAGAACAAATTCAATTTGTTTTGGACTTGATAGATGAGTACAAGATCTACTATGTTGAGGACCCTCTTCACGAGGAGGCATTTGACGACACACACGAATTAACCACTCGGGTAAATCGATGCCTTATAGTGGGCGATGATCTCTTCGTCACCAATCGGAGGATACTTGAACACGGCGTCAATATTGGCGCGGGGAATGGAGTGATACTGAAGGTCAATCAAGCTGGTGCCCTCGGCGATGCCTTGGAGTTTTCCGAATTAGCCAAGAAACATAGATATCAGATCATAGCATCCCATAGATCGGGAGATACCGTAGACGCTAACCTCGCTCACATAGCAATAGGTACTGGAGCATTGATGATCAAAAGCGGTGTTGTCGGAGGCGAGAGGATTGCGAAGTTGAACGAACTCCTCCGAATTGAGGAATTCAAATTTATAAACGACGGAGAGTCGATGCCTCTAGCTAAAGATCGGTGAATTAGACCAAGATGTCTGGAAGGATTATAGATGACGACGTGGAAGACGAGGGTTCAGCAGAGCGACTTATTGCTTCACAGGTTTCAGAAAAGTCGCTTCTCTCTACTGGGATTCGTGTGGGGACACTGGTCAAGACAAAGTCTATGGCACAATTTATCAGCCGTACTAGGGGAGATGGTCTACACATCATAGATGTCGGAAAGACACTTTCACGGATTGAGACCGCCGGCAGATTCATATCTCGGGTTAATCTATCTCACGTTGTTGTTTACTCTTCTAGGGAGTACGGGATGACTCCGGTAGAGAAGTTTGCTGAACTTACAGGTGCAATTGCACTTACCGAAAGATTCATGCCCGGCACTTTCACAAACCCGCTTTATCCTAAACATATCGATCCTGATGTGGTTATCGTCACCGATCCTGCGATGGATGCTCAGGCCGTGGACGAGGCCTCGAAGATTGGTGTCCCAGTAGTAGCTGTCTGTGATACCGACAACTTGTGTGAGAACGTCGACTTCGTAATTCCTGCCAATAACAGGGGTAGGAGAGCTCTTGCGGCAGTAATGTGGCTGCTAGCGAGATCCATATTAGTTCAATCAGGCCTCTTGACCTTGGATCAACCTCTAAAGTACTCAATAGACGATTTCGAGACCAAACTAGTTGAAGAGACCCAATAGAACTTATTGAGGAGGCATCCTTGAGAAGTGAGCACTCTCCTAGAATGCTTGTTGTGGCAGCGCGCTGCCGAGTTATCGGCCTTACCCTTCATTAATCAGAATGATCTTTCTCACCGTGAAGAACATTCAATCGAGGTTCAACTGCCCTTTCTCCAATATCTGTACGACAAAGAAGTTAAGCTTCTACCAATAAGTATGCCACGACAGGACAAGGAGACTGCGGTAGAGCTGAGCGAAGCGATAGTAAGAATAAAAGGAAGGAGTATCATCATTGCCTCTTCTGACCTTACCCATTATGAACCACATCATGCAGCGAACCTCAAGGATAACAAGCTAATCAAATACATTGAGAATCTTGAGATCGATCAATACTATCGAACCTTACGCGATGAACTGATCTCGGCCTGTGGTTATGGCCCGATCGCGGCAATTATGACTGGATGTAAGATCATGGGAGCAAAGGGAGGAAAGCTATTGAAATATGGAACTAGCGGTGATACCGGCGAAAACAAGGATTCTGTTGTAGGCTATGCTTCAATTTCTTTTACCTAGCGACGTAGTAGATCATGACTCTACATTCCACGGCATTCGGAGAAGCTCCGGGAAAGGTTATAATTACCGGTGAACATTTTGTCGTTCATGGATCTCTGGCTCTAGCTACCGCATTAGACAAAATTGTTAAAGTGGGAGCGAGAATCACTGAAAGTAACCATGAAGTAATATCGAAGACATCTGGGACTAGTTTCAAAATAAGAGATCCAGAGGCAAAAGGGACGTTCCCATCTCTAAAAACAATTGAGAGGACCTTATCATTCTTGGGGAGTAATGAGAGGGTAACCATCACAATTGAGTCAGAGATACCAAACGCTTCCGGCTTAGGTTCATCGAGCGCGGTAGCCGTAGCGACCGTGGCTGCGATAATGAGGTTACACGGGAAGGATATTGATCGACAGATTCTATTCGATTTGGCGATGGAGGGGGAGATGGTCATTCACGGTAATCCTTCAGGAGTTGACGTTGCTGTCGCTATTTACGGAGGTACCATCTTGTTCAAGAGAGGGATGGTCCCCAAGATCCTTGAGCCCGATCCGCAGCTCGAGCTTGTAGTGGGTGTTAGTGGAATCAGGAGAAAGACGTCAAGGATGATTGAAATGTTCGCCAAAGTAAGGGCGGAGACACCTCACTATTTTGAGGCGATGGTAAGGTCGTCAGATAGCTTCACTCGAATTGCAGCAGAGGCGATCGAGTCCGGGAATATAGAGGATCTAGGAGCTGTTATGAATTTCTATAACTCAGTCCTCTC
>JACZWF010000065.1 GCA_022572285.1 Nitrososphaerota archaeon
TTCCGATCGGCTGACTGTAGAGGCTGTCGATGTAGTGAAGCTCGTCCTAACAAGTGAGGACGTAATCCATAGTTTCTTTGTGCATGATCTAGCGTTCAAGATAGATGTCATCCCTGGAAGGGTGGTCGAAGTCTGGATGCAACCAGACGTGCCTGGCGAGTATTGGATTCAGTGCGCTGAGTTTTGTGGAAAATTCCACGGAAGCATGCGAACCCGTTTAGTAGTTGAACCGAAGGACATCTGATTTGGAAATAAAAGAAGTGCAGAAATCTGAAGAAGACGGTGGACATAAGCATCCACACTTCTATGCTAGCTGGAAGAGAATTCTGCTCACAACACATCATACAGACATAGCAATGATGTACATTGTACTTTCCTTCTTCTTCTTCATTTTAGCGGGTGTGGCGGCGTTATACATCCGATACGGACTTACGAGAGAGAATACCGTTGGGGCCTCCGCCTTCAGCAGCCTTTTTACGGTTCATGGAATTAGTATGATTTTTCTCTGGATTTTGCCCGTCTGGGTTGGTTTTGGAAACTATCTGGTCCCCAAATACATTGGCGCAAAAGATCTCTACTTTCCGAAGCTCAATGCTATAGGATTTTGGCTTCTCATACCAGCAGGAGCGCTCATTTGGCTCGGCATGCCAAATACGGGCTGGACTGCTTACGCACCGCTGACGATCTTAGGCCCAGATGCTGGGATTGGGGTCGACATGCTGATTCTCGGACTCCATCTTATAGGAACTTCTTCCATAATAGGAGCATTGAACTTTATTGTTACAATATTCAAAATGAGGAAACCCGGAATAACGTTCAGGAACATGCCCCTTTTTGTATGGGCAAACTTAACCACTTCATTTCTCGTTGCTCTGGCTACCCCTGTCCTCGCAATGGCATTAACTCTGCTGTTACTAGATCGGAATTTCGGTACAGGATTCTTTAATCCGAACCTTGGTGGAGATCCTATCCTGTGGCAGCATCTCTTCTGGTTCTATTCTCATCCTGCTGTGTATATCATGGTTCTTCCAGCAATGGGAGCTATATCGATGATCCTCCCTGGACTATCTCGAAGGAAGATATTCGGTTACACATCGATAGCTGTATCTACTGCCCTGATAGGGATTCTGGGTTTCGGCGTTTGGACCCATCATATGTTCACCACGAACCTCTCGCTTACCGCAAAGCTGCCCTTCATGTTCATGACATTGGTAATCGCTATTCCCTCCGGAGTTAAGGTGTTCAACTGGCTAGGGACTCTTCATGGGGGACACATAAAGATGAATACGCCAATGTTGTTCAGTCTGAGCTTCATATTAAGCTTCATTATTCAGGGAGTGGAGGGTGTCTTTCTTGGGACTCTTCCAATAGACTTTCTACTCCATGATACATACTTTGTTGTAAGCCATTTACACTTTGTTCTATTTGGTGTTGCGACTCAGGGAGTCTTCGCGGCCATGTACTATTACTTCCCTTACATGACAGGAAAGAAGTATAGCGAGGGTCTGGGACTCGCGCATTTTGCCATTACCACTGTAGGACTCTATATGATGTACACTTCATTCTTAGTGCTGGGGATGCAGGGGATGCCTCGGAGAGTCTTCACCTATCTGGCGGAATATGTCCCTATGAACATATTTGCGACTTTTGGAGGAATTCTTCTTGGGATAGGTACACTTCTCTTCGTTTATAATATGGTGAAGAGCTGGTATAATGGAAAGCCAGTGAAGAATAAAGAAGATCCGTGGGGTCTTGCAAAGTATAATCTCAAGGAATGGGCTTGAGCAACCAGAGTACTTCCTGTCGATCACTCAGCATTCTACGGAGTTAATGTTCCTATCGCCTAAACTTTTTAAGAATCAGCCGAAATACCAATCCTAGATTGTTAGCGTTGGCGGATCTAAATCTGCAGCTAGTCGCCATGAAAACTTTGGCTTCGCTCTATGTCAATGGGCTGGAACTCGAGGTCGAGCCTCACGTTAGACGCGCCCAGAAGCTTATTATCATTCTCGGGGCGCTATCATTCATTGTCTCGATTGCGCTCCTGACGTGGTTCACATTTGTTCTACTGCCCCCAGGTTCATAGAGGGGAATGATCGCGAACAGGATAAGCTATATCTAGGAATACATGAAGAACCGACTATATCGCAAATGGGAAAGCAAGCAGAAATAGCTGAGCAAAACGGAAGGTCAGCTCAAAAAATCATGTTGACCAAGATGATTTTGGACTACGTAAAAATCTCTAAGCCTAGTATCATCTTCCTTTTAGATTTCGTTGCCATTTCTGCTCTTCTAGTCTCCTACTACTCCAATGTTGCAACCTCTCTCTCCCCCCCAATGATACTCATCGGAAGCGTCCTGCTCGCTGGTACCTTGGCCTCGGCTGGTGCAGCTGCAATTAACGCCTACATAGATCGGGACATCGACGTTCTGATGTTACGGACAAGCAAACGACCAGTGCCAATGGGGAGTATTCCTCCGAAACACGCGCTCTACTTTGGGATAGCATCTTTGAGCCTTGCCTTTGTCACCGCTACATTGTTGCTCAACTTAGTCGCAACTTTCATGATCATGCTTGGAGCCTTCATTTACATTTTCGTTTACAGCGTCTGGCTCAAACGAAGGACGCCTTGGAATATTGTAATAGGAGGTTCTGCAGGGAGTGCTGCGGCTTTGGCGGGATGGACTGCGGTCACCCCACAGCTGGAATTTATGCTTCCCGCAGTACTGATGGGAGTTTTAGTTTTCCTATGGACTCCATCACATTTCTGGAGCTTGGCAATTCTTACTAACCGTGATTACAAGGCGGCAGGAGTTCCAATGCTCCCAGTTGTCGTCGGAGAAAGTAGAGCTATCAAATACGTGGTCCTGAATACTCTGCTGCTTATTCCTTTTTCCTTAAGCTTTTTCTTTCTAGGGATGCAGGGTCTCGTCTATCTTTTTGTCGCCTCCTCGACTGGGGCTCTCTTACTGGTCACTAATATCCGGATGCTTAAAGAACGAACACATGCTGCCGCCTGGTCCGCCTTCAAGTATTCCAGTCCATACCTAACCTTCATTTTCTTAGGTATGGTTGTTGATAGCGTCCTGCGTTTCTAGGCAACCGAAGGCTGCCTCAATGAAGTGGATTGCTGAGGTTAGGAAAGTCTTCCCTCCTGCATGGAGGCGACTCTTTTTCTTTGTCTTGGTGGGATTAGTCCTAATCGTGCTAATAGGTTCAGCGGTTCCTCTTGACGAGGTTCAGGCAAGAGAGGTCCTAAAACAGGCTCAGGATATCATCCCTGAGACAATAACCACGCAAGCAATTTTCCTGAATAATGTAAGAGCGGCTCTGATAATCATGATTCCAGGCGTAGGAGCTATTCTTGGTGGTATCATAATCTATTCGACAGGATTGGTGTTCGGGGCAGCTGGAGAAACCCTGGGAATATTCGGACCGGGTTTGATCTTGCTGGTTGGACTAACACCATTCTTCTGGCTAGAATTTCTTGCTTACTCGGCAAGCATGACCCAGAGCCTGTACGTAGGCTATGGTATCTATAGAGGAGGGGTGAGAATGGAGGCGATCCGAACGGTACTACTTGTATTCTTCGTGATTCTTTCCCTGTTGCTCGGAGCTTTTCTTGAAATTTTATTTATACGATAAGGCATTATAAGCCCAGGATCGAGAAAAAGTCATGGAAACAGAGAGACCAGGACCGCAGAATAAGGAAGATGGTGTTATTCCTCCTAAGAAGGTTAATGATGATAATAGGTCGACTCGTGCGTCCGAACCCACAAAAATAATCGCTCCAGAAGCGGAGAAAAAAAAGTTGGAGCGTAGCACAGAAAACAAGCACCTTATGGAGGGTGCGAGAGTCATTAAGGGCCGCAGCCACAAAACCCGATCTGGAAGAGGCTTCTCTCTGCGTGAACTGAATGCCAGTGGTATTTCGTTGGAGACGGCAAAGAAATCAAATATGTTCATTGACATCCGGAGATCAACGAAACATGAGGAGAACGTCAAACGGATAAAGGCCTTTTTTGCTGCATAGGTCTCAACTGTCCTTGCTTGCGGGAATTATAATAGAGAAATTCCTGTGCATATCCCGCAAACCGACCAAAGTATTCTCTCATTTTCATTGAGATCCTAGAGTAATCGTGTGGAGGAAGCGACCTTCCGAATTGCAATTTCGCTTCCAATGATAGTACATATTCTTCACCGATGACAAACGAATAATGGTTCACTATAGTCCTGAGCATCCAGGTATCGATAGGAAATGCCTGCATCTTCTCGAGCGAAAAGAGGAGGATGCAATCAGCAACTTTGGGGCCGATTCCTGCCAGCAATTTTTTTCCGAGTGTTTTGCTAACTAGAATATCCATGCTTTCTTGGTAACTCTCATTGAGTATTCGTGAATAGATAGTCTCATCATTGAGGATTCTTGTAGCCGTCGCTTTGATGAATTGGGCCCGATATCCAACTTTGCACTCCCTTAGGGTATGGATGTCAGCAGCGGCAATTTTCGCTGGAGAAGGGAATGCGTGGAAGGCTTCTCCCTCAAATTCTAATTGTTCACCGAATCTTCTGCAGAGGTTTTCGATCATGTTGACAATTGACGGAATATTTGAGTTGGTAGCACATATGTAAGATACTGTACACTCCCATGGATCTTGACGAATTAGTCGCAGACCCCTTAAGTTTCTCAGAAGAGTCGACATAAGTGAGTCAGTTTTGATTGACCGCATGATAGATTCATAGCCGTCGTCAATCCTGAAATAATGACTCATCCTATTTTCTATCCCCCTCCCCCCACCATGAATTTCTAGGACATCGTGCTCATAACTTAGTCGGACCAGAGTCTTTTCAATCACTCCTGTCCAGGCGTCATTTTTCTTCTTCCATCTGAAGACCTGGCCCGATAACAAGGTATGGTCGAGATTAAAATTGTGGGATTTGATCAATGATTACGGCCGAGGGGTGAAATGATAAATTTCTTCCCAGTTTTAATGCGTCTTACTAGTTGTTACTTTCCTGAATCTTACGTTGAGGATTCCGTTAACACATCTTGATCCAATAATCTCTACTTGTGTCGGGAGCTCCACTTCCCGAAAGAACCCTCGTGGCGCAATCACTCGCAATTTCCTGTCTTTGAGTTCTATCCTAACTTCTTCGTCTGGTCCCGGAACCTCTGCAAGGAAGGTTATCTCATCCTTAGCACTTATGAGGTCGTAGACCCACTCCCTTTTCTCCTTGGTGCCTCGAATTGTAACTGGACTTTCCTTGATTGTCTTCCTAAGTTCGAAAAGCCAGTACACGAGTAGGATCACGGCTAGACCCGATATGACGAAAGCAAAAAGTCCTCGCTGGAACCTCGTAATGATGAGAACCAGTGAGCTTATAGCTATGAGTCCAGAGATAACTATGAAGAAGTTGAGCATATCGTCGTTTATAGAAAACTTCTTCTGTCTAGACATCTGACCCATCTGTGTCTGCTACTTAGGTGTAATAATAGTTTTCCCGACTTGGCGCTCGCGCTGACCACGGCGACCTGACAATATGCAATACCGTGACTAACCTTATTTCTTGCAGACGGCGATGTTCTAGACCGTGGTGCTTCTGGAAAGAACTATGCTGAACACCACATCACAATCTTGCCGAAGGATGGATGATTGGGGTTCAACCAATTCCCAGGCAGCCAACAGAATCAGAAATTCGGCTTCTCTCGCTGCGACCGAGCGCGAAACCGATAACACGTTAGGATGGGTCAACAATCAAGGCCCTCCCCTACTTTTTATACATATTAGCCACCAGTCTAGAGTGCGTAATCAACTAGAATAAAGTCAAAATTCATCTTCCTCTTTAAGACCTAATCACTGTGATTCCAACCTAGATTAAAGCTCCCGCTGAACCTTGGTCCCATGAGGGGCGACGATAGAGTGCTTTATGATTAAGGACCAAAAAATAGGGCCTGTTTGGGCATGAATCCCGCCGGCTTCTTGTACATCGTTCGGAAGACTTCTCATAAACCTCTTGCCCTCCTACTACGAACGCGCGCGCTCAATACAAGATCCTGAGATGGTGTTGAGGGGTGTTCGGCTGCAGAACCATCAAAAAAATCGAATCCATCTAAGATAATTGCTCGTAAAAGATTTGTTAGGAAACTATAGTGAGGGGTCGGTTACTTCTAGAGTAAGAGCATACCTTTCTACACAGCGGATAAATATCGAGTAATATACAATAGGGTCGATGAACGATAGGATCACAGGCAGCCTTCTCTTAGCAGCTGCGATTGGAATACTACTCGTATATTCCTATGCTCTCTTCTTTGCAGGAAGTTCTATAGCGATACTCGTCCTCCAGATCACGGCTTTTGTGGTTGTTGCAGGTATCTTAGGATTGGTGGGATGGATCGGGTATAGTATAGCAACGACGGCCCCACCGCCAACTCCAGAACCAGAAGTGGAGCAAGGTGAGAATAAAGATAAGGAAGATACTACTCCAGCAGAACCACCTGCTCCTAAACAATCTAAGTAAACTGCTGAAAAGAAGCTACGCAAGAGAGAGGCGAAACCTGCAACTACCGCCGTGACCTAGCCAATTTCAAAGACAATCTCTCACTAGGTGTGCGTGCCTCACACCGAAGTCCTCTGTCACTGCCCCGGATTCTGCTGATGGGGTAGACTCTGGCGTTAAGGTATCCAATCACTCCTAATTCGGAGGACATTTGTGGAAGTCTTTACTCTAGTGGCCGCGTTAACCTGAATAGATCGAAAGGTTTGACGTTATGAAACGAGATTCTAAGCTTGGAACCAGTGAAAGTGCAGTGTTTCAAAACGCATGGCTTTCTTGGGTCGATTGATACGTATTACCTAATGTCTGACTTATCGTGTTTTCCGACTTGAAGCACGCGCGCGCGACATCGATCTCGGCAAGTCTTCTAACGTTTGGTCTTTGCTAGTATTCTTGTAAGAATGATAATCCGTGTGCGCACGCATGCCCTTAAACAGATTGGGAAATCTCTTGAATAGGCGGATTTAAACCGGTCCGCAACTGCTGACCTAATAATTCCGTAGATAGAACATTCTGCAACCGGTAAGTTCCGTGTTCCCTTCGGGCAATGTCCAGTATACATTAACACAAAACTACCTTTTATCTTTCTCGGCCAAGACGTAAATGTAGCTCCGATATTCCTCACTCGCATAATGGATGCCTATAAGATGTAAAGCCATCATGAGAGCCCTTCCATGTAACCTCGAACGCAGTCCTCCACCCCTATAGAGCTCTATCCGACCTCGATTGTGGTGTGATATCACCGTACAACCAACATGCTCCAGAAGAGGGCGCGCGCGAAATATAGGAGTGTTCTTCCTTGAGACTATAAGGAGGTCTTAGAATACCTTGAGTTCCGGGATGTCAGAATACTTTGCATCCCAAGATAATACAGTAGCTCTGGAGTAGCGGAGATCCTAGCTCCTCTCAAAACTACATATCGAGAGAGGGCTTATTATGAGATAAGTTATGATATGGCTAATATTCGACTGCCGCCAAACTTGAGTTTTTGTTTGTCCTTCTGATGCAAACAAAAGCACTTCATCGAGCGTCAAAGCACTCGGTCAACGAAATGAGATTTCTCATATATCCAGCAGTAGTATTCCCAGTTGTAATTGTCTTAGCGGGTCTGGTCCTTTTAGGTCCCACTCAGCAATCTGAAGTGGATAGATATATAGGCGAAGTTCGTGTAGGCACGATGAAATATAGAGATCCGGCTGTGGCTCTCGCTGAGGGCTACAAACCTACCGAACTATGTATTGCAGAGGAAGGGATTCATTTCATCAAACCTGGATTTACTCGACTAATTAATTTAGAAGTTGGTGAACTTACACCAGAGTTTCTAATATATGCCCCATCAGATGATGGGGACTTGAGACTAGTGGGGGTAGAATATTATTCGGTTGCTCTTGCCAACACCGATATTGGTCCGGCCCCATGGTTCGAAGA
>JACZWF010000066.1 GCA_022572285.1 Nitrososphaerota archaeon
TTAGGCAACTCGCGATCGGCAAGTTGTGAAGCTAGAGTACCACTACGCGTGGGCCTGAGGTGTTGCTTGAAAGACTTCGGTGCCAGATCGTGTTTCTACTCCTCAAGGTTATATTTCGATATACCATTATTTTGAAATATAAATATATCGTGACATTCAGTTTTGAAAGAGACTCTAATTCTTGAAGTACACTTTGGCGGTATAGAACTTAGATGACCAAAGATTGCCTTTTCTGCAGGATCGTCAGCGGAGAAGAGGCAGCCAACGCGGTATGGGCTGATGCTAACTATCTCTCCATCATGGACAAGTTCCCAATCAACGTGGGACATCAATTGGTTTTGCCGAAGGTGCACTACAATTTTCTTACCGACATGACGGACAACGAGGTAGCAGAGCTTTTCGGGCGAGTATCCATGTTGGCGAAAGTCACTATGAAAGCCCTTCGTCCAGACGGCCTAGCAGTCGGTCAGAACAATGGTGTCGCAGCTAATCAGCAGATTTTCCACGTTCACGTTCACATAATACCTAGGTTTGAGGGAGATGTAGGAGAGGGATCTTGGCCTCGTAGAAAGACCATGACTGACGGTGAGCTTAATCGGATTGCAGAAAACATAAGGCGCGAGATCCGATAATACCTAACATCATTCAAAACTTAAAACAACGTCTCAAACAGATGACTTTGGACCGGAGGTTTCCTGCAATGATGGGCCGGAGGGCTGAGGGGGTTTCACCTTGGTCAATCGTCTAGCTTGGTAGGATATCGCATTGGCATTGCGAAGGTCGAGGGTTCAAATCCCTCCCGGTCCACTCCCTATTGGGGGATAGCGCGCGCGCTTTCGGCACTGGATCTATGGTTTGCGTCACAAATGGCCGACCACTTAGTCTTTTGACTGTCTCCCCTGCCGTCTTGTTCTTGATAACCCTCTTCAACCCCGTCCCCCTCAACCGATCCTTCTTTGAAATGAGGCCTTTTGCTCTTCCCATGGCCCACACGTTCTTAACGGTAGTCGCTCCTAAAGCAGTGTCAGCCATGATATTCACAATCTCCCGTTCTCCAGACAACATCATCTGGAGTGCCTTCTCTTTCTCTTCGACCTTCTCCCCAGGTCTTGGTTTGGTCATAATCTTGACCTTTCAAGATCCGTCAAGCTTATACGCCCTGCTATGGAGTTGAGTCCAGCTGGGTGAACTCCTTGCGCACCGATTTCAACCCCACCGTATATACCTGCCACAAGTCCGTCCCTCAATGTTAACATAATTCAGGATTATTCAATTCAAATATATTAGGTTGTGCCCCTTTTCGCTATAGCGACTATAGTAGGAGCGCTATAGCCACTATAGCCGATTTATGGAATGATTTAATTGCTCAACTCATGAGAACACTGTGATGTCATTCCTCCTTTCGCCTGAGGAGAGCATCAAAGAGATTGAAAGACTCTCAAGAATGTTCAACACTCCAGTGCCGAATGTGATGTTTGGAGGCTTGGATCCATTACCGCCTTTTTTAACGGGCTCGGAGCGTTCCACAGCATTTTTGATTCTAAACTTCGTCCTGAAATTGAACGAGGGTTCAAGCCACACTAAGTTCGCTACCTCGTGGCATAATCGGGAACGTCGAGAACCGTTACCACATCGTAATCCCCTGTCGTCACGTATTCCGCTACTACCTTTAACCCGAGATTTTTGGTGAGGTCCATGAACTCTGCTTTCCCTTCTTGGAAGCGTTTAATCTCTTTCACTCCTTCAGCGCGCGCTTCGGAACCCTTGACCTCCTACGCAGACTTTCCAGAATCGTTGAGAGCCGATGTCAGCTGCTATCTCCCCCCCTTTCAGACAATCCTCTGTTAGAAATATCGGCACCAATAGCCCTCCGCTTATTCGGCCATGGTTACCTCTCTCCAACCTCGCCGGCGAGAACTCTTTTTATTGCACCCTTGTTCGGATAAGATCATGTCAGCAGAAGACGAGATTCATATTCTAACGACATGTGTCGACGAGCTGAAGAAACTGCTAGAGCCAAAGTCAGTCATTGGGGACAGGATAGAATTGGAGGATAAGACTATCATCCCCTTAACGAAGATTGGGGCTGCATTTGGCACTGGAATCGGAGGTGGAAAGGGTAAAGGTGGAGAGAAGGCGACAACCGAGGGTGAGGGAACTGGCTCCGGCGCAGGAGGAGGAGGTGGACTGACTCCCGTAGCTATGATAGTAGTCTTCAAGGGCATTCCGGGTCCCGATGGGATCAAGGTGATCTCCCTGGAAAAGGAGAGCTCAATGTCGAAAGCGATAACCGATGTTATGCCCAGCGTAACTGAGGCAGTGAAGAGGGTAAGCTCTGGATCATCCAAAGAGAAGAAGTAGAATAACGCATCACTGGTGAGGGCTCCTCCTGGTAAGCCCAGTAGTCCTAATCGCCCTCGCCAGTCTAGTGGCGCTACCCGCTCTCATATTGATCTCACCTTTAGAGATCAAGCTCATGGCAGACATTCGATTTCCGGTGCGGAACTTTCAGGCGACATTTAGCACGTTATGGGGAGCTTTTGGCCTACGAATGGTCTTGGGTAAGGAATTCGAGGGCCTTCTGGTTCTTGTCGGGGGGAGAACCATCTTTAGGAGAAGATCAAAATCAGGAAAGCCAGATAAAAAGAAGAAGATGAGGCTATCACCGTCACCCACGAAGGCATTGCAGATCATTTCACGCCGTGGGGAGATATGGGGACCAGGAATTGACCTCCTCCGGAGGGCGCTTAGGGCTACGAAACTGGACCATATGAAGTTAAAACTGATCTTGGGGCTCCCAAACCCTCAGGATACAGGGGTTCTGTATGGACACTTTCAGTGGGCCAAGGCAATACTATCCCCACAGATAGATACCCATGGAATAGAGATAGAACCTGTCTTCGACAGGGAGACAATCGAGTTGCAAGCTGACCTCGCCCTGAGGGTCAGAATTCCTAGACTCGTTTTCCCGTCGCTGAGGTTCCTTCTCAGCAAGCCCATCAGGCAGGCATGGCGATAGCCTTTGGAGCAGAGGTCTCTTGAGATGGTCGAGATGGGACGGGTTACAGGACGCCATCTAATCCTGATAGTTGAGAGATACTTGATGGGTATTGGCGATGATCGCTATGGATGCTGGGGAGAGGTATCCCCGACGGCGTTAGTGGTGGTAGATGGAAGAGATACGTACACATATTCATTCCAAGATGTTTCACCTTCTTTAGGGCAGCTCAGAGAGGATGTTGATGGTCTTGATGAGAGGCTTCTGTCATTGCAGAGGCAGGATTGACAGCTCGAACATTGAAGGCTAGTCTTCCCCCTTGAACCCAGATTAATTGGATCCGACCGAAATAGCCTGCTCCTAGTTAATTATCTCATAGGATAAGGCAGCGAAGAGGTCCGAACGGGAGGAAACTCATTATACCCCTATGTAATGCAACAACACGCAATGAAAATAAACATGATCTCACATTGGAACACTGCCGACGGAGCTTCCATTCATGCAGAACTCGTGGGGAGGGCATGGGTGAAAGCTGGTCATCAGGTCAGAGTCCTTGCAGCCCGAAGTTATCCCAATTCCAGACGGACGCCTCAGACGGATGAAGATTTCGTGATCAGACACTTCAGTGTCGACGAGATAGTTCCGGTCACGCGGGCTACATGGTTCGATACCGATCCTATCATCCATGGAGACTATGAGATTTTTGTAGCCCAAAATGTGGAGCGACTTCCGACTAGAGAACTCCTCGACGTCTTCTCAAAGATCAGGGAGAGGGCTGTGACGGTGCAAGTCGTACACGAAGGCCTTCCACCTCTCGATCCCCTCTTCTATAAATTTGGCTGGGATCTGATCGTGTGTTTTGATGACCGGTACAAGGAGTACCTTGTAGACTACTTCCCCGTGGAACTCATCCATATTATCCCATTTCCCTGCTATCCGTTGCGTCTCGGCGATAAAGATGACGCGAGGGTGAAGCTGAACCTTCCGTTGAACAAGAAGATTGTGTTTTCGTTCGGCTTTCGAACCGAGGATATCATGCGACTCATCCCATCATTGGAGAATCTAGCTGAAGAACTAGCTTTCAGGTACCTGATCGTTGCCAACCCGGGAGGCGAGATAGAGATACTCGAGGAGGCGCTAAAGAGATATGATTTCGTGGATCTACGTATTGATGCATTGCACGTGGACAAACTCTTCACGTATTTGCATGCTTCGGACGTACTTCTCATACACAAGGAATCATCTTCGAAGTATAAGGCAGTCGTCTCAAGTATGGTCTTACAAACATTGAGTTCTGGCTGCCCAATCCTAGTTCACGATTCCAACTACGTGGAACGTCATGGAGACGAGATCACCAAGTATAGCGACTTCGATGATATGAAGGGAAAGCTTCGCACTCTAATCCAGGCCAAGGCCGATATTACCGCGGTTGCGGCTTTCGTTGATACACACAATGCCGACAGAGTTGCTGGGGCGTTTGTCGAATTATTCGAAGAGTCATTGCGCGCTCGGCAACATTCACCACGAGCAGGGTAGAATGGCCGATGTCTGGGATCGACCGAACAGTCAAGACTTTGGGTGATGGAGCAGTCGTTACAACGGACTCCGGCGAGTACCTCTTCAAGCTTTACTCCTACCGAAGAAACCCCGTCGTGAAGCCCAAGGATATCGGGCTGACGTGGTACGAAAATGACGAACTCCAGATCGGAGCTGTCTTCAATGGCGGAGCTGAATTACTTGAAGGCAAGGTCATCCTGACCCTACGATGCCAGAAGGGATACCGTAAGGCCAAGTTCTTCGATGAGAGATTGGGTAGCTATAGAGTTTCCTTTGAGAACTATGTTTCTGAAGTCTGGCCCCTGGTGAGCGAGGATGGTGTTCGTTTTACCAGACTACAAGATATCGTGATTCGTGGCGATGGAACAGACCAAAAGGATTTCGTATATGGGTTAGAGGATTTGCGGATCGTCAAATGCGAGGAGAGATATCTGTTAGTCGGGTGTGGAAAGGTGAAGCCTCCCTTTCAAGGCGAGAATGGAGACAGAATAGCTGTCTACTCCACACAGAACTTTCTAGGGATTACATATCACGGTATTGTACGTTCCTTCGACTCTAGGAACGTCGTCCCCTTCCCAGAACTGATCCTCGGGAAGGTGTACATTTTGCTTCGGTTCCATCCCAATATTCACATAGATTCCCTTAAGGAAGGGCTTAGTCAGTTGCTGAATCCATCACGATACGTAGAATCCTGGAATGAGATAGACAATCGACGTAACGAGAATCTGCTCCTTAAGAAGGGAAGCTTTCCACACGAAGCGGAGAAGATCGGCGTTGGTGCGCCCCCGATCAAGACGGCTAGAGGCTGGTTATTGATTTACCACGCTGTTGGGGAGATAGATGAAGATATCTGCAGAATATACGGCTTGTCTCAGAGAATTGATAGGGGATATTCTATCTGCGCGGCAATCTTAGACATGCAGGAACCGACAAAAGTACTTTGCCGAAGCAGGTACCCAATCTATGTCCCTTCAGCCCCGTGGGAGTTATACGGCGATAAGACGTACCCTGTCGATGTACCTGCTGTGGTCTTTCCCGTAGGCGCAGTGGTGTGGAAAGATAAGCTACTCCTGTACTGCGGTGCAGGAGACAAGTACGTCGTTCTCTTAAGCTGTAGTCTACGTTCGCTAGTTGAATACTTGTGGGCGAGATGCAGATCGGAGTAATTACTGCTAGACCGAGACAATTAATGTAGGCGTATTTTTCCCTATTCCAAAATCCAGGTAGTCCATTCATCCCCCGTACACCATCACCTCGCCAGGGTATACAGCGGTTAGATTATTGGGATCTACTCCCCTCTCTCCATCAATACGTACCGGTAAATTGCGGCAGCCAGTAGCCCGCCAAGTATTGGTGCGATCCAGTAAATGTAGTGCACCTCAAAAGCCCTTTCCAGACCCTGTAGACCGGATATTACTGCGGGACCAAATGTTCTTGCTGGGTTCATGGATGCTCCAGAAATCGGGATGCCTATGAAGTGGTCTATTGCGACGGTCATTCCAATAGCAAAACCAGCCCAACCCGCTGGTGCTTTCCCACTTACTGCCGTTCCGAATATCACGAATACTAGAAGAAAAGTGAGTACGAATTCGACTCCGAAGACAGTGACGTCACTAAATCTCTCTCCTTGAAAAGACCCAGGAAGATTCAAACCATAATTCACAGCTGCTCCGATCGGTAGAATGACTGCATGAGTTAGAGCACCGAGGACTGCTCCGATTAGTTGGAAGGTGATATATCCGATCCCATCCTTAACGCCTATCTTTCGAAACAGCATCAGTGGGATAGTAACAGCAGGATTGATGTGTGCTCCAGAAATATGGCCGATTGAATATATCATAAGTGTAATTACAAGCCCGTGCGTCAAACCAATCAACAACATGGCTACTGGGACGTCGGTTCCCGAAAGGCCGAAGATAACGATCGAAGCAGTGACTGAAAGGGTTCCAAATAGAACTAGCGAAAAGGTAGCTATCAGCTCAGCGACCCATGCGCGAAGGTTGATGGGCATTAAGACTCCACTCTCTACGGAGAAGCTTCCGCACGGTTAGGAGCTATTTATTTGGCGACCGGATAAAGGAGCTCTCCTCCAGAAGCTTGAAGAGAGGGTTGCCTTCTCACTTCGGCTCCCTTTGTCTTCCAGAAGACCTCCGCAATCTTCTGAACCTCCGTTAGGAGACTCTCTGCAACCGCCAGGTTGACTTCCTGCCGCGCCTTGGAAGCGAGCTTCATTGCATTCCAGAACAGGTCGTGAAGGTTTTCATGTTGCTTCAAATGTTCTGGCTTAAAGTAGTCCGCCCAGAGAATTCGCAGTTCGCTTTTGCATTTCTCTGCATGGTCCTCTTTGACCTTAATGTATCTATTGAGCTTCGAGTGATACGACTCGACATCAGATGGGGAGGCGGTCGTAGAATGCTTGGGTAGTTCGCCTATCAACTGGTTCATTCGAATTACAGTAAGAGCCGCTATCTGGGCCTCGTGAGGGTCGTAGATGCCACACGGAATATCACAATGAGCCTCGGCGATACGGATCGGATAAATCAGGTTCGTAATTTTTGATGAGATTCCTCTATTCATCATCGCCATTTCATGATATGTTCTGCTTATAAGATTTAAGAGCTGAAGGATAATGCGCGAGGTCATCTTTGAGGCGCATCTGCAGGATTCTTCTAGCGATGGTAGGGTCACGATTCAAGGTTCATGGAGTTAGTATGGAGCCGAATTACACTAGCGGTACGGTGGTCTGGATAAGTAGTCTCTTCTATCGATTTAGATCCCCCGCTCGCGGAGATGTGGTAGTATTTAGGGCACCTAGTACATCTCGATTTGAGCTAAAAAGGATAGTTGCTCTTGGGGTGCAAGAAATATCCTGGACGAAGGGTGGCATGATGAAAATAGATGGGAAACCATTCAAGGAACAGTATGCAAGGATTGTGGACACGCCCGGGGATGAGTTTACCAGGATCAGCTTGACTCGTGGGCAATTCTTTCTACTTGGAGATAACAGATTGCATAGCCGGGACTCGAGAGAATACGGCCCTATTGTCTCGTCCGAGATAATTGGAAAAGTGTTAGATTCCTAATCAGACTCTTCGTCCACCTAGTATGCAAACTTAAGTCGATTGGTTCACTGGGAACGAAGAAGCGGGGGTTGCCAAGCCAGGTCAACGGCGCGAGGCTTAGGCGTTTTTCGAAGAGACCTCGTCTCTCAGGAGTTCGTGGGTTCGAATCCCACCCCCCGCACGCGTTTACTAGTAAATCCTAATAGCAGCGCGCGCGCTTCGAGCCAAGTC
>JACZWF010000067.1 GCA_022572285.1 Nitrososphaerota archaeon
AATGTCCTGGATGGCCTCGATGGCGTCCTTAAAGGATTCGAGCTTTGTCTGTATGTTGGTGACGAATTGCCGGATAGGATCGCCGAACTGCTTTTTGAAGATGGCCGGCACGCCCCCGCGCAGCGTGCTTTCGAGTTGCTGGAGCGCGGGTTTGTCGGTGTTCAAGACGGTTTTGATGGCTTCGAGGGCATCGCTCAGGGCCTGCTGCTCCATGCTCGCCACCGCCGTGACAGCCGCCATCAGGTCCGTCAGCGGCGTCAATTCCAGGTCCACCAGAAGCGCCCGCACCTCCGGATAATGATCCTTGTCGGCGGCCATCGTCTTCCGGCGCGCTTCCAGTTGGAGCCCCCGGCCTTTGTTGGCTTCCACGAGCGTCTTCAGATCGGTCACCGAGGCGCCGAAGCCGGGCGCCTTGACCGTTACTTGCGCGTTGACCTCTTTGATAAGTTCCTGGATCTTCGCCGTCGTGGCGCTGAAATCCAGCCCGCCGAGCAGGTCCGGGAGCTTCTTTTCAACGTCGTCTACCGCATCCTTGATGGCATTGAGATACGCGCCGCCCAGCACGTCTTTGAGCATCTGCCAGAAGTCGGCCTCGGCGATGTCTTGCAGACCGACGCCTTCGAGCAGTTTAGCCAGCGAGATGGTCTCTTTGATGGTGTTGACGATTTTGTCCAACTCGAAATCACGAACCTGTTCGAGCTGGAAGACCACCGTGTTGGTGATCTCCGTGATCATCTGGTTCAAGGGTTCGGGCGAGAGCGCCTCGACCACGTCGTAGAGTTGGTCGTAAATCTTCTGGACCTGGTCGATGATGATCTGCGGATCGAGTTTCTCGACGATTTGGGTGAGTTCGTCGTTGGAAGGTTTCTCAACCCCTACCAACCTATAACCGGTCCTGATCTATTCTCAGAAGTAGAACGAATGTACAAAATGAGGGTCATTCTCGAGACTCTCGACGATCTTCTCTCTGAGTATGGAGACTTTGTGGAAGATCTCCGTATACCTCTGGAATATTTTCTATTCGAGAAGCTCCGCAAGAGGGCAGCAATATACCCTCCTGCCTCGTATAGCTATGCCCAAACCTATGGTGGAATAAACGGAAGTAGGAATCTCAAAAGGAGTACGGCAGGATTTCTTGAAGCTCTGAGAAAGCTTGAATCTCTTGGTGATGACATTAGAAGAATAGAATTGAACGACGATGGCAGTATCAGTGTTTTAAATGGGAAGAGAAGGAGACAGTTCGGAAGGATCAAAACGGCCTTCTCTGGGACTCAAAGAGGTCTCAGGCAATATGCTGTACATGGGTATGCTGGGAGAGTTAGACCAAGTGTAGTTAGGAAAGAGCTGCTCTCAAAAATCTCTAGAGCTCGAGGGAGCACTGAGGGGCCTCTCGCTGAGTTGAAGGATCCTAAGACTTTGTTGAGGGTTGAGGAGGGCGAGCTTCTTATGGAAGGGTCAGATTGGGTGACACAACTTCTTGAGAAACTCGATATTGATAGAGACTCAAAGGTCACAACAGTGAAGCTAGGAGGCTCCTGCACCCTCTATTCTGTATTTGTGGGAGATTCCAGACCGCGGAGACTCGTGGCAAAAAGATTCAGGAATACAACTTCCGTGAGACAGTTGTTTTCAAATCTTAGAAGTGTTCCGTCAAGGAGCTGGGAATTTACCCCTCTAGCTAGATTACACCGTGAATATTCACTAAGCAGGCTCATCAGAAGTAAAGATGTTCATACAGCCAAGATCTTAGCAATCGTTCTTCCTGAAAGAATCATAGTCAGAGAGTTTTTCGAAGGGACTGATCTGAGCTCAATAATCGGCAAGAAAGACGAGATGAATACAATCTCCTCGGTTATACTGGCATATGGTTTGCTTCTTTCTAGAATTCACTTAAGGGGGTTTGCCCTGGGTGACTCTAGACCCAACAACGTAATTTCTTCAGGTCCGCAGCTCCACGTCTTGGATTGGGAGCATGCGACAAGAGGAGGGGATATTTCTTGGGATATCTCCGAATTTCTCTATAGTTCGCTGAGCAAGAACCCTAATCCCGATTTTGCGAGACATCTCATAAGATCATTTTTTGAAGGGTATTTCAAGAAGGGGAGTCATAAGCCGTTGACTCAAGTGATGAAGGCCAGAAAGTACTTTCTCCCATTCAAATATGGAATCTCCCGTTCTATGGCTCAGACAATTAAAGAGGAACTTACTCGCTCTTCGTCTGAGATTTCCTAAAGTCTGTGTATCCACAGTTCCCGCAAGTCATCCTGTTCTTATGCTCCGCAAGAAAAAACCCTCTCCCACATCTCGGGCATTCCTTCCTGAGTCGGGTAATGGTCGAGCCCTCAACCTTGTAGAAACTAGACGCTTTAGGTGTAGCTCTTGGTCTCCTTTTTGTCCGTACTTTCTTCTCCTTAGACTCAGACAGGTACAATCATCTCCATTTTAGGATAATCTTACTTCCCAGCGTCTTTCTCTTTTGGTTTATTCCTAAGGTAGATGTGCTTGGGAAGTCTAGATCTGGCTGTCTCGTCATCCTGGTATACGTAAAAAAGGCCGTTCAGTCTCGTGGTTCCTGACTCTCCTTGGAGCCTTATCGAGAATACGCGGGAGCTATCCACCCCCAAGCTCTTTGCGATAGTCTCAGCTGCATCCTTACGTTTTATTCCCCCTGATCCCGCGGAAAAGGTTGCAGTTACCTCCTTCCTCATTAGCAATGGATTGTCTACTTCATTGATCTTCTCGAGACTCATCCGTGATTTCGATCACGGTCTAAACTATTAATACTTTAGTAGGTATTCAGGTAGTCCAGATTCCGTTAGCAGCTTCTCGGCCCTTAGTTTGGTTTCCCTATCGACCCTGACTGCCACCATCCCCTCATCTGGCTGGCCGTATATCACAGCACCTCTAATCGGTGACAGTGCGACGGATGGGAGTGCGAGGAGATCCTCTTCACCATCGACCTGCAGAACAATGGGTTCATCACTGTGGATAAGCTCGCGAATCGCAGATACTGCTTCAAATGTCACGAATCCAGATGGGTTCTTGATTATCCGCCTTTTTCCGCTCAGACCGGTTATTATACGATGCCTGCCTCTTCGTCTTTCTTTTAGGTCGATTATCTGAATCGATGGAGTAATGCCAACCTTAAGTAGGTTCTCGGTTGTGGCATCCCCTACGCTAATTAGTTTCTGACCTCCTTGAAGGTGAAGTCGTATTTCCGCGGCCGATGGGGAGTCTCCCCGGATAAGCTGCCCGAAAGGTCTCCTAAGGAGTTCACGAAGCTCCGGTCTAATCTTGATCCTATTGTCCAATCTGTGCCTTCAATGCGGAGGTTCTGGCCTTCCGTCCCTTTCTTCCCAGAAGGATCACAAATGGGATTAATACGGCTAGCGTCAATATCGCGCCCACTGATGCAAATTCGGGGACGGGAGCCCCCACCCTGACTCCTATATTGTGTTGGTGACTTGCCGACGTCTCGAACCGCGGAACGGTGATATACATTATCTTTTCGGTTCCAGCCTGAACGTCATCCGCATCTTCCTCTGTAATCCGGGATGCAAACTGTTCTCCGATTCCGTCGATGAGTCCAAAAGTATTCAGAGAGTAAAACGGGGAGAGAATACCCCCTTCGATAATTCGATTAAGTCCTATTTCTCCTGGCCCAAACTCCAACTCAGTTTCCCCTCTTCCCTCGATCATCAATGCTAAGAGACTAGTTGATTCTGCGAACACAAAGCCTGAAATCTCGTACGTAACCCTCTGTACCAACTCTCCACCAATGATTGTAATATCTATCCTATAGGTCGCGACACCATCCACGGCAGTTAGAGTGACCTGATACTCATAGCGCGTCACTGTATTGTTCAGGAGCTCGGCAGTCCAGGAAAGGCTACTAAGTACTGTCCGGCTGACATCAGTATCTGTCCCCCTAGTGTAAAGCTGGTCTGAGTCTGTATCTATGAACTCGATTGAGTGTGTTAGCTCTACGCGGACCTTGTTGCTATCGTTGAAAAACCCTGGTGAAGACTCGAATACTACAGTCATCTCAGGCCGATTCTTGAAAACTTCAATTTTGTATCTTATACTGTTATTCTTAGTGATAAACACATAGCGATCACTAGTTTGCTCAACCTCCACAATCTCGCCAATTACTGGAGGCGGAGCATCCGGTTCTAAGACGATTGTGACCTCTGCCGAGGCTCCCTCAACCTGAGCGCTCACGATATATTCTCCAGGAGGAAATTTCTCGGTGAAATCAAGCGGGAAGGTAAAGACTGCCACCTCAAAGTTTCCATCCGCACCCGATGCAGCCTGTGCAATCCCAACTAGCTCTACAAATGGATTGAATATAATAATGGTCACCGCGGAGTTTACACGGGTTGTCCCGCTTACCACCACTTGATCTCCAAGACTGTACTCGGTCTTATTGGTGGTGAGCTCAAGAGGGACTTGCGCATAAGCTAACGGAAATAGTAAGATAAGCAACGTCAATGTCATCAGGGAGGCGAGGAAACGTGCGAACATTGTAAGGCAGTGTTTTAGATTATTATTTATCTCTTAACCTGTTCCCTCAGGTTACCTTCACAGCATAACGACCGGGCTTTGTAATTGTTAACGTCCTTGCTATCTGAGATCTCTCGGCGTCTGCGACGACCACTAACCCAGACCAATCAGAGCTTAATTCGGTCGAGTGACAGTTGGGACATACCCTTCCACTTGTAAGCATTCTGCACTTCCTACAGGCGTACTCCTTTGCCATCTTTATTCACTCTGCAGAGAAGATCGCTACCAAGTAATTAACATTAAGCGGCTTTATCCTTTCCACTTTTTTCCAACTTTGAGGCCTTATCCGACTTTGAGGCCTTCTTTACTTCTTCCTCAATCCACTCGACGACGCCGAGGTAGGGCTGTCTGCAGGTGACACCAATCTTTCCCATTGCTGCACCCCTTCCAAGACTCACCGCGGTAATTCTGACCCTCATTCTCGATCCGACTTTTATTGTCTTCCTGCTCTGACTCGCCGTTATTATCCCCTGTCGGACATCGCTGTTGAGATAGTCGTCGGTAATTTGGGATAGGTGTAACAAAGCGTCAGTTGGCCCTATTCTTATGAACGCGCCAAAGTCAGTAATCTCTACGACCTCTCCCTCGATTATCTCTTGTATCTTGGGTAGAAAAGTGAGTATGTTCAAGGTAACAGTGTGATAAGTTGCTCCATCACCCGGAATAATCTTCCCTGTCCTGTCAGCTTTTACATTCATGATTAGGACGACGTATCCCATTTCAGGAGAGATTGTGCTTTCATATTTGCCTTTTAGAATTGATTGGGCGACTTCCTGAAGTGGGTCACCGAAACTTGAGGGTGGAATGCGAACTACGTCTTCGACTTCGAGGATTTGAAACAAGCTAGATAGATTCGGGACCTAGAGAATGGTTAAGAATCTTTCTATGTAAGTCTCACAAAACTGGAGATCCAACCAATCGTCCTCGGCTCAGACTAATTATCCTGATTCCCTGCCTTCTTGCTTTTTCAAGTAATGCTCTATCAAGACTTGCGATCGCAACGTCCTTCTTACCTTTGGCATATTTTAGAATCCTGCCGTCTGCCGATGGAAAACCTCTATCATCCCTATTTTTATCGTCACCAACGATTCTCAGGTCCTTTGCATAGGCAAGCGCCAACCTTGCATCTTTCCCCCTCCTCGTGTATGTTCTCTTGGCAATTCTCTCGAGTTCGCTAATAACCTCTACTACTGTAACACGAGTATAACCGCCAAAACTTGCCGATAGATTCTCCGAGGGGAGAGGCCGAGTCGCGATCCGAATTAAAAAGCTTGTATCAAGTATTAAGATCATCGATAGCTAGGTCCTTAGGCTATTACTCCCGAACCTATCAGTCTCCATCTGTCAGCTATCCTCCTGCTGATCGCCAGTCTGCTTGCGCTATTGGCAGAGATGGGCCTCCTTAGATTGACCGATATCTTGTCGCCTCCTGCCGAAGAGACCATGCCAAGTGTAACAGCAGTGCCAGAGTTAAGCCTGAGTGTTTCGCCATTCTTTATCTTCTCAACCTTTATCATCTCAGGACTACCGATCGCCTTGTCAAAGAGCTCTGTATCCATATCCAACGACTCATAGACCGGCGGTAGTTCTCCCGGATGACCTATCACAACGCCTACCAGCGAGTCACCACGGGTTAATGATGGGTCGAGATTAGTGCCGATAGCTACTAGGCCCCCTGCTCGAACCGAGTCTACTAATCCTGCTCCGGTCCCCAGTGATGCCACTTTTGTCGTAAGGGATTCATATTTCTTGGACTTCTCTTTGAGGATTCCTGGCCGAATCTCAATTTCATCTCCAACATCTAGGACACCCTGAGCGAGAGAGCCTCCCACCACGCCCCCCTTCATATCATTGATACTTGAACCCGGCCTATTGATATCAAAGGATCTAAGAACCTGCATAATCGGAGGTTTGTCAGTTTCTCTTGGAATTGTCTTTATCTCCAACTCGATTGCTTCAATTAAAGCATCAATATTGAGTCTATGTTGAGCCGATAGAGGGATTATCCTAGCGTTCTCGGCAACGGTTCCTGAAATAAAATCCTTAATGCTTTCATAATTCTGTTTTGCTTGCTCTCTTGTGACAAGATCAATTTTGTTTTGTGCTATCACTATTTGCTTTGTTCCCAACATCTCCAAAGCCAGCAGATGTTCTCTTGTCTGTGGTCTCGGAACATCCTCGTTTGCTGCTATAACCAGAATTGCTCCGTCAGTTAAAGATGCGCCAGAGAGCATGTTTGCCATTAAGCTTTCGTGACCGGGGACATCAACAAAGCTCAAGACCCTTTGGAGAATACCTTCGGACTTGCAATTAGGACATTGATTGGAGGTAGAATAGTTCTGCGGAGATTGGCAGTTTGGACATTTATAGAATGCTGCATCGGCGTAGCCGACCTTGATTGTGATCCCTCTACGTAATTCCTCACTATGAGCGCTGGTCCAAACTCCTGTTATCGCATCAACAATGGTGCTCTTGCCGTGATCCACATGGCCCGACGTCCCAACATTGACGTCAGGTTGGTGGGGTATCTTGGGCAACTTCCTTTTTCTCTCCTTCCTGAGCCTTGCCTTCCTTTCCTAATTCTCCGAAATCTCCTTTCGTCAGAACTGCATTTACCTGATAGATCTCCTCTGTAATTATACTGCCTCTCACCAACTTCCTCCGTTTCTCTCCCTTTTCACCAGATCTGAATCCAATTCCTTCCGTTAATAGGACATAGCTTTTGACTCCTCCCATTATATCGCGTCTCATTGGGAAACCAGCTCGATCGCTCCCCCCTGTTATCTTCACACGCCCTCCTTCAATGCCGAGAACTGAGCTATCAAATTCTTCTCCAATATGCATTCCTACCAAGACCCGTGCATCCCTATCCTTCAATTCCCTCACAAGTGACTTTCCGGTACCCCTGTGGGAAATTATGACCTTAAAGTTTACCAAATCTATAATTGTTTTTCTTGCAACTTCTAATAAGTCTTTGGAGTTGTGTTACACCTTGTGCTTTTCCTAGAATCCATAGAGCGGAGCTACCTTTCTCTTCATTGAGAGTATGTCTTCTAACAGAGATTGTTCCTCCTCTGACATCGAATCCTTGTATTTATCTTGAAGAAGTCTCATTCCAGCTTGACTCGGGAGAGTGAAGAGTGTTTCACCTTCGATTACTGTCCTCCCAACCACAACGTCACTAATCGAAACGGCTACCTCAGTTCCTTTTGCGGCCGAAGTGATCTTCTCTCCTTTATCCTGGATTTGCCTAATTATGCCAACCGTTT
>JACZWF010000068.1 GCA_022572285.1 Nitrososphaerota archaeon
CCATTTCTGTGGCCGGCGTAAATACAGAGGTTCCACTCAAGATGGTGATGGTCGTCGGAGATGAGAAGCCAGTCATTACCGTCGGAGGGGTGAATTGACATTGGAAGATGAGGGATCGAGTAATAGGGAACTCAGGATCGCAAAAGTGGTTCTAAACATCGGAGTAGGTCGGTCGGGGGAATCACTTGAACGAGCGAAACGCGTGCTCGAGTTACTCTCCGGGCAGAAACCAGCGACCACTTTTGCTAAAACGGCAATAAGGGATTTTGGTATCCATAAGAGCGAACCGATTGGCACCATGACAACTATTAGGGGGCAGAGGGCAGCAGAGAGTCTAAATCGACTACTCTCGGCAAAGGAAATGAGAGTACCCGAGAAGTCATTTGATAACACGGGGAGCTTTTCATTCGGAATAAAGGAACACATAGAGATTCCGGGCATAAAATATGATCCTGACATTGGGATTTGGGGTTTGAATGTTAGCGTAGCATTAGATCGGCCCGGTTATCGGATCAAATCAAGGAGGAGGCTTCCAAAGAAGGTTGGGAAGCGACATAGAGTGACGAAGAATGATGCAATAGAATATGCTCGTAACGTAATTCGTGTGGAGGTCGTCGAAGAGCTTGGTTAAGCTAAAGGAGAGGCATGGCAAGCCCAGGAAATTCGGCAAAGGGGCGAAACACTGTAAGAGATGCGGCAATTATACGACCGTACTGCAACAATACGACCTTAACCTGTGCCGACAATGCTTTAGAGAGGTAGCGCCGATGATGGGATTCAGGAAATATGACTAGTGTGATTAACAAACATGCCGGCTAAGAATCTGATAGCAAATCTTTTCTCGACAATAATTAATGCGGAAAAGAGAAATCTAAAAGAATGTTTAGTTATCCCATCCTCAAATCTTGCAGTCCAGGTCGTAAGGACAATACAAAAGGGCAGGTATATAGGAGAGTTCGAAGTGATTGATGATGGCCTTGGGGGAAAATTGAGGGTTCAGCTGATGGGTCGGATAAACGGATGTAGGTCCGTAAATCCTCGTTTCTCAGTTCGTAAGGATGGGTATGGCCGATGGGAGAGACAGTTCCTCCCCGCTGTTGGAGTAGGGATCTTAATCGTCTCTACTTCAAAGGGTGTCTTGTCGCACACCGAAGCTCACGAAATGAACGTCGGAGGAAGGTTAGTTGGTTACATCTACTAAGAGCTCAGCTAAGGGGCAGTCTAGGGAAATTAAACTACAGGGTGGTGTGACAGCATCGTTAGATCGATATAATCTTACTGTGAGCGGTCCCCTGGGAACAGCGACAAAGGACTTCAGCTCTATAAGGGCTACGGTCAGCAATGGCAGTACTGGAACGATCAGAATTGAATCATTTGGGACAAGAAAGAAAGACCTTGCAACTTTTGGTACGGCGAGTTCAATAGTAGCAAACATGGTAACCGGCGTCACTTTAGGATACACGTACAAGATGAAGGTAGCCTTTGCCCACTTTCCAGTAACGGTCACGGTAAAAGGAGATAATGTAAAAATTGAGAATTTCTATGGTGAGAGAGTAACTCGTTCCGGTAGAATTGTAGGGGATTCAAAGGTGAGCGTAAACGGCGATGATCTCATCATAACAGGGATAGACAAAGAGCACGTAGGTCAAACCGCGGCCAATATAGAACAAGCAACCAGGGTCAAGAAGAAAGACCAGCGAGTATTCCTCGATGGGATATATCTCTATGAAAAGGGGATATCGCAAAATGTCTAACCAGAGTAAGAGAGATGAGAAGGGGCAAGATGAAACGGATCTCCTGAAAAAACACCCTCCACAAACAAGAAAGAAGGGACCGGCCTCCAAGTTGAAGACTGAGCCAGGGGAGAAAACGAAAGAAGAGGTGAATTTTCGACACCTCCTCGAATTGAGGCGCGACCAACAGAAGAAACGTCCAAAGTTCACTCGACAAGAGTCATGGAGGTATAAACGCCTAGAGACGACATGGCGAAAACCCAAAGGTATGGATAGCAAGATGAGAAAACAAATTCGCGGGTGGCCGAAAATAGTTAAGATTGGATATCGAGGACCTAAGCTAGCGCGGGGACTACATCCATCAGGTTATCGAGACGTTCTAATTCATAATAAGGCCGAGATACTTCTCCTAGATCCGAAGAGAGATGCTATACGGTTGTCAGCAAAATTGGGTCGGCGTTATAGGATTTCTATTTCTGAAAAAGCAGAAGAAATGGGTCTAAGAATCCTAAATCCCCTTCGAATCGGTCCAAGGTCAAAATAGGGGGCTAGCATTGAGTAATCTTACCTCGAAAAGAAGAATGGCTAGCCAGGTTCTAGGGGTGGGGCGAAACCGGATTAGATTTAACGAGAGCGCAGGTGACAGTCTGGAGGATGCCATTACTAGAGGAAACATTAGAGCACTGATAAAAGATGGAGTTATCTGGACCGTCCAAAAGAAGGGAATTTCGAGAGGAAGGGTAAGAGCGGCCAAGAGACGCCCAACGAAACGGGGAAGGACCGCAGGTCGCAGGGAAGGAGCGAAGTATTCGAGGACTACTAAGAAAGAGCGTTGGATGCTAAAGGTAAGAGCGCTCCGCAAGCGTCTGAAGGTGCTAAAGGATAGGGGTGAAATAACCAATGAGTTGTATTGGAGGACATATCGCATCGTCGGCGGCGGCCAGGTAAGATCGATAAGACATATGAATGACATGATTAAGACATCGATGAAGAGGTAGGAAGAGCGAGGTGCGGTCAAAATATGTCCAGATTCAAAGGAGACGAAGATCAGGTAAGACGAACTTCAAGAAACGAAGTACCCTAATCCAATCCAGGGAAACAATTCTTGCCGTCCGGATCAGTAACAAGACAACGTTAATTCAATTTCTAACTCCACTACTCGGAGGTGATAGAATAGAATCGTCCTCACATTCATCTCAACTGATGAAACTCGGCTGGACCGGGTCCGGGAAGTCGTTGCCGGGGGCGTATCTAACCGGATACTTGGCAGGGAGAAAGGCGGCCAAAGTTGGCGTAAAGCGCGCTATTCCATATCTTGGCATCAGAAAGTTTACGGCAGGATCGAAGGTCGTAGCCAGCCTCAAAGGAGTTGTTGATGCTGGAGTTCAAATTCCGATTGATGATGGTGTTTTGCCTGACCCGGGAAGGTTGAGGGGAGAACATATTGCGAAATTCGCTTCTACTCTGGATTCAGATTCCATAATCCTAAGGAAGCGGAAAAAAGCAGGATATGATCCAAGCCGTTTTGCGCAGGAAATCGACGAAATGAAAGAAAAGATAGATTCGGAGGTTGGGGATAAGAAGTGAGAAGTAATAGGGCAATGCGCCAGATTCGCTCTATATCAGAGCAGAGAAGGGAGGAAGCGGTGTGGGTCCCGAGGACCAGGCTTGGACTCTCAGTTTCGAATTCGAAAGTCACCTCCCTTGACGAGATCTTCCGAAATGGTTGGAAGATCAAAGAGCCAGAGATAGTCAGAACTCTGAGTCCTGACTTGAAGAGCTACACTGTCCATGTCGGGATAGTCCAGAAGCAAACTGATGCTGGAGAGCTGACAAAGTTCAGGGCTGTTGTAGCAGTTGGTGACGAGACTCGCTGGTTTGGAGTGGGTAGCGGAAAGACGAAGCAATTGAGAGATGCGGTCGATAAAGGGACGAACGACGCAATGTTAAACATAATTCCCGTTCGCTTAGGGTGCGGGAGCTGGGAGTGTAGGTGTGGGACTAATCATTCAATCCCGTACAAGACTCTCGGAAAGGGAGGAAGTGTGCGAGTGGAGATCATTCCAGGCCCTAGGGGTCTTGGACTTGTAGCCGGAGAGAGCATACGAAATCTGCTAAGTTTAACTGGAATAAAGGACGCATGGACCAGGACGACAGGTTCTACCAGTACTGTGGCCTCCGTTGCAAACGCGGTATATGATGCCATAAGGAAGGTCCATGGTATGAGCGTTCCGAGGTGAGTTTGTTTGGGTGCACTACTTGTGGTAAATATGAGAGGAACTCTGAATATTCCACACCCGATCAAAAGGACCCTTCGGCAATTGCATCTATCCACCCGCTTTCGGGCTACTGTTTTACCCGACAATCCTATTACTAAGGGAATGCTTCAAAAAGTGAAAAACTACGTTGCGTGGAGCGATGCAGATCTAGATCTCGTTACCAGACTTTTAGAGGTTAGAGGAATGAAGAGTGCTCGAGCTCGACTTGCTCTAAAGGATATACAGTTGCAGGGTTTCACGACTTTACGAGACCTCGGTAAAGCAATCGTAAAGGGGGAGGTAACGATCTCGAAGTTAGCCTCTATTAAACCATCATTTACACTATCCCCTCCGCGAGGTGGTTTCAAACGATCCACTCGAAGAATGTATTCTCAGGGAGGTATCTTGGGAAAGAACCCAGATTTGGCAAAGCTGGTCGAAATAATGCTTTGACAGACTACTTATATTTTCAGATATCCCGAATCGAAGGCAGATAACCTATGGCGAGCAGGCTCCGAAAGACCAGGAAACAGAGAGGTTCAAGATTCCATGGCTGGGGCCAAGTAGGACAGCACAGGAAATCTGGAGGTAAAGGTGGTAAGGGCAAAGCGGGGCTGATGAAGCATAAGTGGAGTTGGACCGTAAAGTACGATCCTGATCATTTCGGCAAACCTAAGTATATTACCCCCGGAGCAATTGTTGTAGGTCGCTGGATGAACGTGGGTGAACTGGATTCTCTCGCGGAAAGGCTTGGGAAGCTCGAAGAGGCAGTTGGAAGCTCCCGGAAGGAAGAAGCAGAATCAGTGTCGCTGGACTTGCAATCTCTAGGTTTTGAGAAGCTGCTTGGTAGCGGACAAGTAAAGAGCGAATATCGCATTAAGGTGTCTACCTTCTCTTCCCTTGCTAGGGAGAAGGTCCAGAAGGCTGGCGGAGAAATAGTAGTAGATTAGTACCATGGGAGCACTAGCCGACGGAATAAGGGGAATTGCGACCGTTTTCCCACAGGTGCTAAAGCCTGAGAAGAAGCCATCTTTAACAGAGAGGCTCATCTGGACGGCGATTGCACTTGGGATCTTCCTCGTACTATCCCAAATTCCCCTCTATGGAGTTGCCTCCGGGCTTCAGGATCAGACGGCCTACTTCCGCATCATATTCGCATCAAGCCAGGGTACATTGATGGAATTGGGGATTGGTCCAATCGTAACAGCAGGACTCGTCCTACAATTGCTAAAAGGGGCCGATATCATCAAGCTCGATTTCAGAAAACCGGACGATAGAGCTCTATTTTCATCAGGAACCAAGCTTCTTGCTATTGTGGTAACCTTAGCCGAAGCAATCGCGTTCCTCATTGGTGGGGCATTCGGAAGAGGACTGACCCCCGGGGTTATGGTCGTGATCCTTGTCCAGCTGGTCGTAGCCGGGTTTGTGGTACTCTTACTCGATGAAATGGTTCAAAAAGGGTGGGGTCTCGGAAGCGGAATAAGTCTCTTCATTGCTGCTGGTGTAGCCCAGCAAATATTCTGGAGCATCTTCAGCATTTTACCCGCAGGCGATGGTTATTTCGGGGTTATCCCCAATGTGCTGAGTTCGGCTTTCACTGGAATTAGTGGTGTTATCTTCCGAGCAAATAACTTGCCGAGTGTGCTTTCGCTGGTACTGACTTTCACGGTAATCGCGCTCATAGTATACGCTGAGGGGATTAGGATAGAAATACCGATTACATCCAGCCGATACAAGGGCTTTAGTGGAACATATCCAATAAAGCTACTCTACGTTTCAGTGCTGCCCGTGATTCTGACTGGCGCTCTTCTCGCTAACATTGTGTTCTTCTCCCAATTTATATGGTCGAGATTTAATCCAAATAACTCGAACTTTTTCCTTAACCTATTTGGTATGTTTAATCCACAAGACCCTGCCTCAGGTCCAATAGGAGGCCTCGCCTACTACGTGTTCCCCCCTCGTGGCCTCGAGATTCTCGCGATAGAACCATTGCGCGCTTTGACGTACGTTATCTTTTACGTAGTTTTATGTACTATTTTTGCCCGAATCTGGGTTGAGATAGGCGGCCTTGGGGCAAAGTCCGTTGCCCAAAATTTGATAGGGGCTAATGTTCTAGTTCCTGGGTTCCGGCGGTCTGAGGGGTCAGTAGAGCTTGTTCTGAATCGCTACATTCCTGTTATAACTATAATGGGTGGGGCGATTATGGGATTGCTTGCCTCAGGCTCCGACTTGCTTGGAATATTTGGATCTGGTACCGGGATATTATTGATGGTTAGCATCACCCTCAATTATTACCAAATCCTAATGAAAGAACGGCTCGAAACCATGATGCCTCAACTAGCAGGCCTTCTGGGTAAGACCTGAGAGAAATGGATATCACTTTATAGCAGCTCCTCGAACCCACAACCCAGATTGTCTGCTAAGAGAGCAGTCATAGCCGGAATTCCTGGGGTGGGAAAGACCACGGTTATCACGAGAGTTCGCGAGCTCTTGGTCCGAAAGGGGGTTGCTGTAGAACATGTGGTCTTTGGAACTATAATGTTAGAAGAGGCGAAGAAGCTAGGAATTACGGACAGGGACAGAATGAGAACTCTCCCCATGAGCAACCAGAAGGAACTCCAAATCAAGGCCGCTTCAAGCATTGCACAAATGACTGCCACTGTGACACTAATAGACACCCATCTGTTCATTCGAATCCGAGCAGGCTATCTTCCAGGACTCCCGGCAGACATTTTAACCACATTAGCACCAACGAATCTCTTTTTGATTGAGGCGAGCGTAGCTGACGTCATCTCCAGGAGATCATCCGACACTACACGAAATCGAGAAATGACGGATGTAGCCACGATTGAGATGGAAATCAGATTAGCCAGAGGTGTTCTCGCTGCGTCTAGCGTGATCTCAGGATGTCCGATCAAGATTGTTAGGAATGAAAACAACATGGTAGACCCAACAGCAGACGAGGTCTTTCAGGCTCTTCTTGAATAGAATGTCGCGTGGTGAATCCAACGAGAAGTATAGTTATCTCAGGGATGCCTTCTGTTGGCAAGACGACAGTGGCAAAAACTATTTCGGAGAGGTACGGGATCCGCTATTTGTCGGGTGGTGATGTATTGAAGGATATCGCTGATGAGTTGGGATTCGAAGTTTCCGAGGAGGAATGGTGGGATTCGGAAGGCGGGATGGCCTTCCTTGAAATGAGAAAGAAAGATGGATCATTCGATAAGAGAGTGGACCAGAAGCTAGTTAGCCTGATCGCGGAGGAAACTGTAGTTATAACCAGCTATCCCTTGCCCTGGCTTACCAAAAGCCCGTTGAGGATTTGGCTAAAGGCTTCTGAGTCTAGGAGGGCTGAAAGACTAGCAGGACGAGACAACCTGAGTCTCAAGGAATCTATTAAGGTTGTGAAGAAGAGAGATGATGAAAATCGGAAGATCTATGAGACATTGTATGGAATTAAGTATGGAGATGACCTTTCTGTCTTTGACTTTGTCATAGGCACTGATGAACTCGCTAGTCCGAAGGTTATCGAGATTGCCCTCTCAATAGTGAAATGTTTCGTTTGAACCCCAATCCTTACCATTCGAATCGGAAAGATGTTGATATAAAATCCGAGAGGAGACCAACGGTTGTGATAGATGAAGAGCCAACCGACCCAGCACATGGCTTTGTTCCAACACAAAGACCCCTCAATGAACTCTTGAACTATGGTTTAGTAGCTATCGACAAGCAGGAGGGACCGACTAGTCATCAGGTCGTCTCATGGGTCCGAAAAATATTGAATCAGCCCAAGGCAGGTCACAGCGGCACACTGGACCCACCAGTTTCTGGACTCCTACC
>JACZWF010000069.1 GCA_022572285.1 Nitrososphaerota archaeon
AGATGTGCGCGTAAGCCGTCTCCAGGAACCCTTTTCCCTCCCTTCGATCCCGAACATCAACACCCATCTTCCGTAGGATTCCAATAATGGCCGCATCGGCCTGAGGGAGCTCAAGGCCCGACATTTCGATCTCAACTTCACCTCCTGTTACGGCTGCTGCGGTAAGCATGAATGAAGCCGAGCTGAAGTCCGACGGAACGATGAAATCTATGCCAGAGTAATCCCCTGCTTGAACCAGATAGACGTCATCAGCTTGAGCGACAGCTCCGCCAAACCGGGTAACCATCTGAACTGTGGCGTCCACGTATGGTCTGGAGACTAGATTGCCTTTTACCCGAATAGTGGAGTCCTTCCTAGCTAGGGGGCAGGACAGAACCAAGGATGAGATAAATTGTGAGGAAACATCTCCTCTAATCTCCACATCTCCCCCTTCCATTCCACCTCCTTTGACAATGATCGGTGGGGTTCCATCCATTCGAGTCGACCAGCAGTCCACTCCGAGTTGATTGAGTGCCACAAGGAGAGGGCCCATCGGTCTTTCCCTTACGCTACCATCCCCAGTAAGAATAGTGAAACCTCCAACCGTCAGTGAGGCTATTGACATCATAATCCTAATAGTTGTCCCCGAATTCTCTACATTAAGAATGTTACCTGGTGCATTAAGAGGTCCAGCTCTCGAAACTCTGAATGTCAAGCCGTTTTCTTCAACCGATCCACCAAATCCCCTACATGCATCTATAGTAGCTAGAGTGTCCCTGCTTAGGAGCGGGGTCCTAATGGTGCTAGGTGATTTGGCTAATAGAGCTAACGCAAATGCCCTATGAGTATAGCTCTTGCTAGGTGGGGCAGTCATCCTCCCCTTTATGACTGATGGTCTCACTGATACGGTTCCCAGTCAAATACACCTCGCACTATCGTTGTTTACCTTAGTGACTATCACATCGCCCACCAGGGAGGACCATGAGTCAGCGATCTCCTTTGTATTCTCTGGGAATGCAACCGCCGCAATGGCTGGACCCGTGCCAGAAAGCCCACATCCCAACGCTCCATGAGTCATTGCCTCGACAACCGGTTTTGTAGAAATCGATAGAACTGACGAATGTATAAGGCCGTTCAAAGTCATAGCTCTCCAATACTCCCCCTTTAGCGCAAGTTCAAGTGCGCTTTCTACCGAAGATCCAAATGGCCTTATTCTTTCCACCTCAAAGTCTCTGGTGTACGTCGTATCTTCGGGCACGTAAATAATCACACTAAGATCCTCTTCAATCCGGGTCCTCTTGAGCAAGCTCATCTCGCGATTATCGGTCGCAACAGCGCCTCCAAAGTAACATGCAGATGCGTCGTCATATGCACCAGTGATGGTAACCCCGGCTCTTTTTGCGGCCGTGACTCCCATCTCTACTATCTCCTGGTCGCTAGCCTTCTTGTTCAGCGCGCATAATGTCCCTAGTACCACCGCATTAGCAGCGGCACTTGAACTCTTCAATCCCTTCCCAATGGGGATCTCGGACTGTATTGTGACCTTTGCTCCATAATTCGCTCTTTCATGGTACTTTTTCAGCACCTCTTCTGCCGCATTCGTAGCAAGTTTTGTATCATCAGTCGGGCTATCTGTCATAGCTCGAACTTCCCTGGTGCCCTCCAGAAGTTCAACTACTGCGATCGTCTCCAGGTCAATACCTAGAGCGGCACCTCTTCCGATCGAGATAGCGTTCACGATTGATACTGCCCCGTGAACAAGTCCAGAACCGACCTCACTCATAGCCCTCTCATTTCCCCAAGAGCTGACAATGCGTCGATCGACATTTGAGACAAATTAGGCTTGACCCCTGTCCAGATTTCAAAAGAGATCGCAGCTTGCTCGATGAGCATTTCATTCGCAGGGATTGTGGTTGCTCCCATTTTCTTCAATTCGCTGAGGAAAGATGATCGCTCTCCATGGGAATATGTCATGTCGTATGCTATGATGTTATCGTGTGGATCAAGGCGATTGAATCTTATTTTCGCACGTCGAAAATCTAGAGGTGACGCATTAATGATAAGGTTATAATCCACAATTCGATCAAGTTCTTCTTGGGAAAGAGGACTTGCCCTCGCACTAATCGAGTACCTATCTCTCAGCATATCTGCAACTTTCCTTCCTTTCTCAACCGTTCGGTTCAGTATAACAACTTCTCCGCAGCCACCTTCAGCCAGGGCGATGGCAGCAGCTCTTGCACCCCCTCCAGCCCCTACCAGGACTGATCGTATACTACGAAATGATGATCCGATCCTCCGTCTCAATGGGCGAGCAAATCCTTCTACATCTGTATTAAACCCAAAAAGCCTCCCCTTTGAGTTTAGAACCGTGTTGCAAGCCCCCACTTTCACCGCAGTAGCATCTAGCTCGTCGATGAGTGGTACTATCTCTTCTTTGAGAGGCATAGTTATGTTTCCTCCCACAAAGTTGAGCTTCTTCAAGCCTCTAATCGAATCCCGCAGTCCTTCTTTGCCAACCTCGAAGGCCAAATAGATATAGTTGAGATTGAGTGCCTGGAAGGATTTGTTGTGTATGTATGGTGAAATCGATTGTTTTGTCGGATCTCCAAGAAGACAGCAGAGTCTTGTTGAGGAATTAGGTACCAAGACTCATTATCCCATAAAGGTCCCTAAATTCATCCAGACTAAATTGTCCAGGAACGACAGGATTAGAACCGAAAAAGGTGTAAGCCAGAGGGGATCCGACCATAGGAGACAAGATCCTAGATATCATCCCTTTTTCGCCCATGCAGAATGCGATCAGAGATCCCTTGTGGGCAGCTTTGTATAGAGAAAGGATTGTCGCATTGTCCGTGACATTCCTGGCAGTGGTTACAATTTTTGCAATTCCTCCTAATTGCATAGCTTCTTCCACCTTACGCAAGAGAATAGGTCTTCCGGGGGTCCGTTTGAAATCATGCCAAGAAATTATGATGTTCTCAGACTTTGACTTGAATAGAGTCGAGTTCCGTTGTATTGTGCTCAGCTCTATATCGAGCATTGGACCATCCCACTCGGCGATTTCAGTAAGGATCCTCACCCGTTCCTTCTCTGAACCACCGAACCTCCCTCCCTCATCCCTCTTTCTACAAGTCAGGATAAGCCTATTCTCTAATCCTGTGAGGTATCGCCGGAGTAGAGGTACGTTTACACGATCTAAATAGTCTAGCCGAATTTCCACCATGTCTGCGCCGTAGTCGATCGCTTCTTGTGCCTTTCTCGTGATTAGGGCAAGACTACCCCTTACTGCAATTGAGACGCAGATTCTCGGTTGCTTTTTGGAACTAGCAAGTCCAGGTTCATCAGACTCACTTTTCAACCACAAATTCATCCACTTCCATACCAAAGTGTCTGCCGAGGATCTTCTCAGTCCTTATGGCGACCCTATCACCCTTCTTGATTGATGTGGCTGGAATCGCAGCTTCCCCCTCTCCAACAAATGCGATTGTTTCTGCGTTTTGAACGAGAATTCCACCAATCCTTCCATCTATCTTTGCCTTCACCAGCAACAAAGGTCTCCTCTCTATCTTCACCCTACCCACCACCGCGGTCCTAATACTTCCGGACCTGCTGACTACGAGTACATCATCACCACTCTCTAATTCTGAAAGGTATTTCGTTCGGCCATTTGGTATCATCGTGTAGCATTGTATGGCTCCTGCGTTGACACGGAAAGGTCTGGGAGATGTAAACTTGGATCCGACCGCTTCATTGTGAAGAAGAAAGAGAAATGCTGCTTGATTGCCAACTAGTAAGCCCTCGCCGTCCTGTAAGAGAGAAGCAGTATCGACACAAGCTCTCTCACCAATCCCTACCTCCCTTACCTCGATGACCTCACCGATTGATAGGTCTAGGCTGGTGAGTGAAGATAGTTCGTTCTTTACCTTTCTCACTTCTTCTATATTATCAGTCTTAAGCAGAACTCCGTCGACTCCGAGCTCCAGTACTGAAAAAAGCATTTTCACTTCTCCAAGTTCGGCTGCAGTTGTGTAGACTTTTGTTTTCGCTCCGTGGAGTTCAGCTATGATATTCTCCAACGGAATTATCTTCCAGTCGCTTGTCTCAACGAATACTGCCTCCACGCCCAACTTCGAGGCCTCTTTTACTTTGGAGATGTCGGTCGAGTCATCGATCTTCAACGTGATCGCTCTCCTCTTTCCCTCACTGATCTCTTTAAGATCTTCTATCCGCTGGACAAGCACAACATCGGCTTCTTCGGATGATGAATATACCGTCATTCCATCCAGGACACCATCGAACATCGACTTGTCTAGGACGATGTCGGTCACTCCCTCTTTCAGCAACATCTCTGCAAAGCTCTTCAATCTGTCTCGAGGCATCTCAGGACGGATTATGATCTTCCTATCCTTTGTCTCGACCATCATCTACCACCTTAAGGGCTTCCTCAACCGACGCGCCGTTCAAGACGATTGAAGAAAGTGCTCGCGTCATACGCTCTGGAGAGACGTGCTGGAAAACCGTTCTCCCAAATGTCACTCCCTTTGCCCCTGCACTTATAGCATCATAAACAATTTGTAGTGCGTCTCTGTCGTTTTCGATCTTAGGCCCGCCCGCTATGGCTATGGGAACTGGACAGCTTTCAACCACTTTTGCGAAAGATTCGGTACTTCCTGTGTAAACTGTCTTTACTATATCAGCCCCTAATTCCGCCCCTATTCTTGCAACGTGGGAAACAATTTTTGCGTCATAGGAATCGTATATGCTCTCACCCCGTGGATACATCATTGCAATTAGAGGCATCCCCCATTCGTCGCAGCTATCAGCAACCCTTCCCAACTGCTCTATCATCTCATGTTCATCCTTCGATCCGATATTGACATGAATCGAAATAGCATCGGCCCCCATACGTATTGCACTCTCAACACTCCCTACCTGCACTTTTCTATCGGGAAAATTACTCATTTCCGTACTGCCTGACAAATGAACGATTTTCCCTATTTTGATTGACTTTTTCATTGACTTGAATACCCCCTTCTGCGCTAACACCGCTGTCGCACCCCCCCGTTCAATACTGAGTATCGTCTCTTCTATGGATTCCAACCCCTTAATCGGGCCAGAGCTTAGCCCGTGATCAAGGGGTACACATACCATCATACCATTAGTTGCTATCCTGTCGAGTCGAGCCGATTTGCCAGTTACCATTCTCACACACTCATTCTAGAATTCGGGATTGAACATTGTTAGAGCCTTTCTCAGCAAATCCAAGGCCTTTTGCGAATCGTTCGTGTTGATGAACAAGCGAATTGATGAACCGATCGTTGTCATACCGTATATGTTTATTCCCGCGTGGGCGAGTGGCTGAGCGACTCTCTGTATCATTCCTGGGATAGTCTCCATCGCATTTCCTCCAACACTCAACATACTCAGGCCTTCAAACGAGCTTACCGCCTTGGCCATTTTTCCCCCTACAACCGTGGAATGAATCTCATCGGCCATATTCATACCTCCTTCTATGTAGAAAGTTGCCGTTTTGGGATCGATGCTCATTGATATCACTCTTCCCTCATTCTCCTTTACCGTCTGTATTACATGCGTGAGAATTTCGGTGTCTGTCATTTTAGGTCCTATTAGGGTGATCTTAGAGATATTCTCGCTCATCATCACTATCTTGATATCCGGGGTACCCCCATCGATCACAGTCCCCGAAAACGGATTGTTATTCAAACTGGAAACTCGTATCCTCATATGGCCAGGCTTGTATTTCAGCGACTTGGAATGAAGAAATTTCGCACCGCCCGAAGCTAATGCAAAGGCTTCCTCGGAATCCAGCTCGTCAATCGGTACGGTCCCATTCACCTTTGATGGGTCGCTCGATAGGACAGATGAGACATCTTTCACAAGAATTACCTCCTTTGCGTTCAGATAGTTTCCTAGGACTACAGCCGTAGTATCGCTTCCTCCTCTTCCCATGGTAGTTATTGAACCGGACATTGATCTACCTATGAACCCGCAGACCACAGGGATTTGGGATAGATCAAGCATAGGCCGGAGCCCTTTTTCAACCCGATCCCGAGTAGGAATATCGAGAGGACTTGCATCCCCATGATTTTCGTTGGTAATAATAGGCCAACAATCGGAATCAGTATCTATCGGTATGGCGTTCAACGCTTCAGCTAAGAGAGCGTTGGTGAAAATTCTTGCGCTGGTCTTTTCTCCCATGGCCAGGATCTCATCCATGAGGTCGAGTGGTACCTCAGGGTTCAATTTCTTTGAGAGATTGAGAAGATTATCTGTCATCCCTTTGAGAGCAGAAACAACTACTACAATTCTGAAACCCCTATCTACCGCATCCTTGACCATCTTGGACGCCTTTCTTATCGTAGCGTCATCATCCAAAACCGATCCGCCAAATTTCAGGATTAATATCTCATGCACTTTCATATCTCCTTGAAAGATACTGAATCATTGGGTATTATTATTAACATCTTCATTCAGATATTCTGCTTACCTGGGGTGGCCATTTGAAATTAACGACAAATAGCGGTTTGAGCTTGGGGGTAGTCGCGGTGGGATTCCGGAATATTTAAGCCGCCCGCGTCTTAAACGGCCAGCAAGAGACAAGATTTCTGGAATGGAAAGATAACATGGTTCTAAAGCTGTTCAATACCCTCGGAAGACGGAAGGAAGAGTTCTTGCCCCTGGACGACCAAAGTGTCAAAATGTATGCTTGTGGACCTACAGTTTACGCTCCACCGCATTTAGGTAACCTACGAACTTTCATCGTAGTTGATATTCTAAGGAGGTTTTTGATCTTAAAGGGATTTCAGGTCACAGAAGTAATGAATATTACAGATATTGATGACAAGACAATTCGCGGAGCAAAGAGTGAGGGCGTCCCTCTGAGACAATATACAGAAAAGTATATTGAGGCATTCTTTTCAGACATTGATAAGCTAAGAATCCTGCGAGCGGACGCTTATCCCACGGCAACGCAACACATAGACGAGATGGTAGGTCTGATCAAGCGCCTGAAAGAGGCAGGATATGCGTACCAAAGCAATGGGTCGACATATTTCTCCATTTCAAAGCTCAGGACATATGGAAACCTTTCTGGCGCTAGAGTGAGTGAACTTTCGCGAGTTAATAGGATAAGCGAAGACGATTACGCAAAAGAACAGGCTCATGACTTTGCCCTTTGGAAGGAGTGGGTAGAGGAAGACGGAGAAACCTATTGGGACACTGAGCTCGGAAAGGGAAGGCCAGGGTGGCATATCGAATGCTCGGCGATGTCGATGAAGTTGCTAGGAAAAAGCTTCGATATCCACGTTGGAGGTGTCGATCTCATCTTCCCTCATCATGAAAACGAAATAGCCCAATCGGAGGCAGCTTCCGGCGCTCAATTTGTAAGATATTGGATTCATGTAGAGCATTTGATCGTTAATGGCAAAAAGATGTCGAAGTCCCTCGGCAACTATTATACCCTTTCAGATCTGAGCAGAATGGGTCATGATCATTTGTCGGTAAGGTATCTTCTTCTCTCCTCACACTATCGAGATCGTTTGAATTTCACTTTCGAAGGGTTGAAACAGGCAAAGGAAAGCGTGAAGAGGCTCCAAGACATGTTTCAAAGATTGGGAGGCCCGATGCCGGAGTCTCGCTATTATGAGGAAGTCGCTGAAGATTCCAGCCGTTTCATCAAGGACTTCGAGGATGCCCTCGATGACGATCTCAATATGCCAAATGCACTTGCCGTCCTTTTCAATTATGTCCGGAAAACCAACAGATACATAGACGACGGAACACTTTCGGAA